>CAZADK010000004.1:20132-28025 GCA_964483855.1 uncultured Rhodoferax sp. | reverse complement strand
GCGCACCCCCGAGGCTTTCACGTGCGCCTTGCGCGCCCCCTCCAGCAGGAACTGCCGCCGCCCCTGAAACGCCTCCCAGAGAGTGTGCTTCTGCTCCTGCGTGAGTCCGTCCGCGCGCTTCAGCAGGTCGAGGCGTGAGCCGGCGTAGACCTTGACCAGGTTGTCGATGTACGACGAGGACAGGTAGGACACCGCCAGTCGCTTGCCGATGGCGCGGGCTTCGCTGCCGCACCGGACCAGCCAGGGCAACAAGGCCTGGTAGTCGTGGGCCAGGCTGGTCAGCACCAGCAGCAGGGTGCCGATATGGGTGTCGTGCAGTACTGCCTGGGCACACAACGCGTAACCTTTCTCGTCGGTGAAAAGCGCGGTATCGACCGGGTTGGCGACCGTCATCTGGGCCGGCAGCACGCTGCGCAACTGTTCCTGTGTGGCAGCAGCAAATGGCGGAATGGATACGCCGACGTCGGCTGCGGCGTCGGAGATCAAGACGCCCAGGCCGCCGGAGATGGTCAACACGCCCAGGCCCGATGCACCGTCTTGCGCCGGATGCCCGTAGAGTTCGAATGCAGCGACCACGTCGAGCATTTCATCGAGCGAATCGACGCAGATCAGGCCCGCCTGCTGGGCCACATCGCGCCAGACTTTCCATGCACCCGCCAGCTTGCCGGTGTGTGATACCGCTGCCGCCCGACCCTGCTGAGACCGGCCGGCGCGCAGAACGACGATGGCCTTGCCTGCCGCGCGTGCCAGGCGCGCCAGACCGGGCAGGCGCGAACCCTGCTTGAAGCCTTCGACATACAAGGCGATCAGTTCGACCTGATCGTCCCCGATCGCGTGTTCGACCAGCTCGAGTACGCCGACGTCGGCTTCGTTGCCGGTCGAGACCCAGTAGGCCAGGCCCAGTCCGATGTCGTTGAAACTTTGCAGCAGGGCGTTACCCAATGCACCGGACTGGGTCAGCAGCGCTACCTTGCCAGGGCGCGGCATCGCATGCTTGAGCTCGCTGGAGAACGTGGCCGTGATGCCGTGTGCCGGATGCAGCAGACCGACACAATTCGGCCCGACCATGCGAATGCCATGGCGTCGGCAGATGTCGGTCAGCTTATCCTGCTCTGACGCGGCACCGGCTTCGGTGAAGCCACCGGCGATCGAGATCGCGCTGGCCACACCCTGTCGGGCGCAATCCTCGAGCGCCTGGGCCACGCCGTGCGCCGGCAGCAGGATCAGCGCCAGGTCGATGTCGCGCGGCAGGTCCGGGATGGACGCGTAACACGGCACACCATCGATCTGCGCGTGTTTCGGGTTCACCGGAAAGATCCGGCCGCGGAAGCCGTAACGCTGCAGGTAGGACAGCGGGCGGCCAGCCAGCTTGCCGGCATCGGGCGAGGCGCCCACCAGCGCGATGCTGGCCGGCCGCAACAGGCGAGAGAGGGCGTTCATCCGTGGCCGATCACCATCGGCGCCATCAGCGGCAGGGCAACTCGACGACAGCCGAGCCCTTGATCGTCAGTTGCCCGAGCTGGTTGTCGCCCCACAATTCGATGTCGACCAGGCCGGTGCCATCGACCTTGCGCTTGCCGGTCACCTTGCCCTTGAAATAGTTGCAGTCACCGAAGATGACCGGCATCTTCAGGCGGATGCCGAGGCTGCGCACGAAGCCGCTGTCGCCCATCCAGTTTGTTGCCACCGTGGTGAGCATGCCGCAGCGTTGCGGGCCGTTGTCGTAGGGGCCGGGCATGCCGAGATCGACGGTGGCGACCTTGGCGTCCTGGTGGCCGATGCTGGGCAACACCGCTGCGCCGTAATAACTCTTGTCGTAGTTGTTGGGCAGCCGTTCGGGGTCGTGGTTGGCCCAGTTCCGGTACTTCCAGCGCAACTTGGTCGACTTGTAGCCCGAGGTGCCGACTGCGCCGCAGTAATAGGTCGTCATGTCGAGCTGGTTGATCGGCCCGCGCACGACGTCCGGCAACGCGCTGTCGATCTCGACATCGTCCCAGTACCGTACCTCGGCGCCGCGCACGGTTTCGTTGACCTGGGCCTGGGCGATCGCGGCCAACTCGTCGGCACTGAAAACATGTTTTTCGCGCGGGGCGTAACTCAGGCCACCCTTGGCCGACGAACGGGCGACGCGGAAGCAGTGTGACAACACCTTGGTCACCAGTTGCCCGTCCTGGTTGTGGTAACGCACATCGCCGGTCTGCACCAGCATGTTGGCCACGGTCTTGCCCTTGAGCGGCTGGGCGTCGACATATTCGGCCGATGCGGTGATGGTGTCGTTGCGCCGGATCGGATGGTAAAACTCGGCGTCGATGCCCGAGTAGTACCACTGCACGTCGGGCAGCCCCGGCGCGACGACCGCATCCCAGATACCGAAGAAGAAAGTCGGCGGGGCGATGATGCCCCCCCAGCGCGTCTTTTCCGCGTATGGCGGGTCCGAATAGATCGGGTTGTCGTCGCCGATGCCCCAGGCGTAGTGGCGGATGACGTCGCGTGAGGCCTCATGGTTCCATTGCTCGATGCGGATCGGCATGCCGATCAGGGCCCGGGCCTGCTCCAGCGCGTCGTCGGAGATGGCAGGTGCCAGCAGGTCTTTGGTGGTGGTTGTCGTCATGGGGTCAGCGGTGTTGTGCGAAAGAGGGAAATAGGGGAATAGGGAAATCGGGGATGCCGGCGGCGCGCCTCAGAGCTTGGCAGCACCCAGGCCCATGCCGCCACCGACATCGATGACGGTGGTCCAGGCAGCGTGCATCCGGTATTCCATGGCTTGTCGGTTACCGGCGCCACGGTTCGCCGTTGTGCGCCGGTCATCCACGAGCGGGCCGGCCGGCAGCGCGAAGATCATGCCGATACGGCTGCCATCGACCGGCGCGCCGGGACCGGCCATCAGTGCGTGCCCTGGCCGCCAATCGGCTGCCCGCCGCGTGCCCGCGACACCACCTCCTTGGAAAGGATGCTGCCGAATTCGTGCACCCGCCATTCAGGCAATGCAGTGCGCTGGGGCTCGGTGCGATCGAGCTCGATCGACTTGCCGCCGAGCATCACCATGCGCAATTTGTCGCGCCGCCCGATCACGGTGACGTCCTTCGATGGATCGCCGTCGATCAGCAGCAGGTCGGCCAGGCGCCCGGCCTCGATGGTGCCGGTCTTGTCCTTGAGGCGAATCGCCAGCGCGCCATACTGCGTGGCGCAGCGAATCGCCTGCAGCGGCGACAGGCCCAGGTGCTTGACGAACACCTCGAGCTCGCGGTAGTGCCATTCTCCGTAGGGCGTGACCGAGAAGCCGGATTCGGTGCCGCACAACACCGGCACGCCGGCCTTGTACGCCTTGGCCAGCATTTCCGAGCTGGCCTCGATCTCGCGCCGGAAGATGTCCTGCATCACCGGGCTGGCATTGATCGCGTCGCCAAATTCCATCAGGTTGGCCTGGAAGGTCAGGGCCGGGACGAGGAAGGCCTTGTGCTTGACCACCGCATCGAGGGCCTCGTCGTCCATCAGCGTGGCGTGGACGATCTGGTCGAAGCCGGCCTCACAGGCGAACTTAACCGAATGCGCGCCGCGGCAATGCCCCATCACCGGGACGCCGAAGCTGTGCGCGAGGTCGCAGATCGTGCGCAGCTCGTCCATCGTGAACGTGACGAACTCGCCTTCGCTGCGCCGGTGTGTCAGCGAACCGGTGACGTGCACCTTGATCCAGTCGCAGCCGATCTTGATCTGGCGTCGCACCTCGGCCATGATCTCGTCCTTGCCCTGCAGCAACACGGCATAGGCCATGATGCCCTTTTCAGGCATCAACCGGCCGGCAGCACCCCCCACCGAGGTCATCAACGCATAACCGCCGACGGCCATGCGCGGGCCCTCGATCACGCCGTACTGGATGGCCTCCTTGAGGTCGACGCCCAGGTCGAACAGCGAATCGGGGTCGCAGAAACCCGTGACACCAGCCGTGAGCATGTGCCGCACGTTGCGCGCCGCCGTGATGGCGGCCATGCCCGGGCGGCGGTGGTAGAACAACTCGTCGTGGCCCGCCGCGTTGTCGAACGTGCTGTGTACATGGGCATCGATCAGGCCGGGCATCAGCGACAGGCCGCTGGCGTCCATGCGTTTCGCCGTCGGCGCGGCCGCTGCATCCGCCGCCTCGCCGACGGCTTGTATCGTGTCGCCGACCACCAGCACGGAGGCCCGGCGTGACGGTGCGCCGGTGCCGTCGATCAGGTTGGCGTTTTGAATCAAGAGTTGCGCGGTTTCCATGGTGGTTCATGCTCCTCTGTTGTGTCCTAAGGGGAAACGACGTTTCCGTAAAGAACAAATTTACAAATATTGGGAAACTTGGTTTCTTTCGATTTCATTCTATTGCACAATGGCCGCTCGGCGCCAGCGCTTCTTGCGGCTACGGCCTATGGGGTTGCAACTGCGTGCTGGGCAAGGTCGTTCGAGCCGCAGCGCGCCGAACACATGTATGACAGTTTGAGCAGGAGGCAGATATGGCGCAGTCGCAGTATGTTCAGCAGCAGATCAAGACGATGGTCGGGCGCGCAGTCGCCCACGCCCAGGCCGGTACGACGGATGCAACCGATGCCATCTACCGCCTTCCGGTGGAGTCATACAGCCCGCGCAGTTGGGAAGAGGAGATGAACGCCATCTTCCGCCGGGTGCCGTTGATGCTGGCCCTGAGCGCCGAGTTGCCGCAGCCGGGCTGTTACAAGGCGATCAAGGTGCTGGACGTGCCGGTACTGATCGTGCGCGGGGATGACATGCGCGTGCGGGCCTTCATCAACGCCTGCTCGCACCGCGGCCGCGCGGTCACCCAGACCCATGACGAAACCGGCAAGGTCAAGGGTTTCACCTGCCCCTACCACGCCTGGCGTTTCAGCACCGGGGGCCAGTTGCTGGCGGTGGCCGACCCGCGCAAGTTCGGCGAGTTCGACAAGGACCAGAGGGGCCTCGCGCAATTGGCGTGCGAGGAGCGCGCCGGCTTCGTCTGGGTCTGCATCAGCCGCGGCAGGACGTTCGACATCGAGGACTACCTGGGCGACATGCTGCATGAACTGGCCGGTCTGGAGGCCGACAAATGGTTCGTGCATGGCAGGTCGCAACTCGAGAGCGCGAACTGGAAGATCACCCACGACGGATACCTCGAGTCTTACCACATACCGTTCCTGCACCGCCACACGTTGTTCGAATTCTGGAACCGGGAGAGTTCCACGTCGGTGTCGCTGTACGACCGCTACGGACCGTTGCCCTCGGGCCCGCACCAGCGTATGGCCGGCAATGCCTGGGGCAATGATCCGCAGTTGATGCTCAAGATGAAGGACGTGCCCGAGTCCGAGTGGGGCGACAAGTATTTCCATGCGGTGCGGACCCTGTTTCCGCACATCTCGATCTCGGCGGACAAACATGGCGGGCTCGTCTCGCAGATGATTCCGATCGCACCGGACCGCTGCATCACGAACCAGATCCATGTCAACCCGCGCGATCCATCGCAGGACACGCCGGAACAGTTGCAGGCGATGCAGGAGCGCATCGTGCTGTACGCCAAGATCGTGCGCGACGAGGATTATTCGACCAGCTTCAGCATCCAGGAGGGGCTGCAGTCCGGCGCGAACACCGAGATCCTGTTCGGCCGCAACGAGGGCGGGGCGCAGAATTTCCACCGCTCGGTCGCACACTATGTGCAGGCCTATCGCGATTCCTTGCCGCTGGCCTGACATCCCTCGCAACCAACTCCGCGCCAAGGTATCGGATCGTTGTGCCGGGCGCCGCGCGCGGCCGCGCGCCATCGCCTACAACGTGTACTCGACGTTGAACTCGAAGATCTCGTTGGTGCGGCAGTAGGGCTCGAGCAGCCGCCCGATCGCCTGCATCTTGTCCGATTGCAGTTGTCCGTTGACGAAGAACTCGTCCCGCACGTGGGCCCTCACCACTTCTCCGATGACCAGGCTGGAGATGCTCGGGTGCTCACCAAATTCCAGGATCCGGACCAGCCGGCACTCGAAATTCACTGGCGACTCCAGCACCATCGGCGCAGCCACGATGTCGGCCTTGACCGGCGTCAGTCCGGTTTCGGTGAACTCGCTGACGTCCTCGGGAAACTCGGCACCCGACTTGTTCATGGCCGCTGCCATGCTTTCGACAACCGGGACATTGACCACGAATTCCTTGGCGAATTCAATGTTGCGCAGGGTGTCCTTTTTCTCACCACCCTTGCGCCGGCGGGTGGAAAGCGAGAACGACAACATCGGTGGCTTGACACACGCGATGCTGATGGAGCTCAGCGGTGCGACGTTGTAGACGCCGTTTTGTCCCTGCGTCGACACCAGCGCAATCGGCCTGGGCACCACCGCGCCCGCCAGCAGATGGTGAAGATCGCGGAAGTCCATGCCGGCCGGGTCGATTTTCATGGTGCGTGCCTGGTAAAGCGGGTAGGGATGGAATGGATGTGCCGTGACGGCCGGTCAACGCGGCCGCCTGGCGCGAACAACATGTCTGCAGGCACTGGCATGAGGCCTGGCCGGGGTATATAAGCCGGAACACGAACAAGCCGCAGCACGAACCGTTGCATCGGAGACATTGTTTCTTGAGTGGAAACTTGGTTTCCTGTTTTTTTATTCTAGGCGAAAAGTGATCGCGCGGATATATTGCACCATCAGCCCTTGAACACGGGTGGGCGTTTTTCCAGAAACGCTGCTACCGCTTCCCGATGGTCCTGCGTCTGGTGCGCCAGCGACTGGAAGGCGGCCGCCATCTCAAGCAAAGTGTCTAGCCGTGTATGCAGGGATTCGCGCAACAGACGTTTTGCCAGGCGCACTGCATGGCCCGGGTTGGCCGCCATGCGATCGGCCAATGCGCGCGCCGCCGGCATCAGTTCTTCGGGTGGCACGACACGCGACACCAGGCCCCACTGTTCGGCCTGCCGGGCGTCGATGGTGTCGCCGGTGAATGCCATTTCAGCCGCGCGCGACAGGCCGATCAGGCGGGTCAGCAACCAGGCCCCGCCGTCGCCCGGGATGATGCCGAGCTTGACAAAACTCTCGGCGAACTTGGCCTTGTCCGAGGCGATACGCACGTCGCACATGCAGGCCAGGTCCAGGCCGGCGCCGACGGCAGCGCCATTGACGGCGGCAATCACGGGCACCTCCAGGTTGAACAGGGCCAACGGAAGGCGCTGTATGCCGGTGCGGTATTCATGGCGGATCTGCATCCCCGACACCTCGCCGGTGGACTGCCGCAACATGTTGCGCACATCGCCGCCGGACGAGAATGCGCTCCCGGCGCCGGTGAGAATGACGACGCGCACATCCTGATCGTCATGGATCCGCTCGATCGCCGCGAGGAACTCCGGCACCGCCGTGTTGCCGGTGAGCGGGTTGCGCCGCTCGGGCTCGTTCATGGTGAGCGTGACGACATGGGCGTCCTGCTCGTACAGCAAGAAGTCGGGCATGGAATTTCCTGTTCGTTGGCGGTGAAGTACGCAATGACTATATGCTAGGCGCTGTGCGGATATATTTTTAACTGCAAATGCAGCCGAAGGTGCGCCCTGTGTGCCCTGCAACCCAAAGGAGAAATCGTGTCCAGTCTGTTGGGCCAGCTGAGGCTGGCGGAATTGCCGCCGCAGGCAGAGGTGATGCGCGCGCAGGTCAAGATGTTCCTGGCCGAGGCACTCGAACCCGCGCCAGCGCATGTACGCGCACGCTCCTGGATGGGGTTCGACGCCGCCTTCAGCCGCCGGTTGGCGCAACGGGGCTGGGTTGGCGTGACGTTGCCAACCCAGTATGGTGGCGCCAACCTCGACGCGTTCTCACGTTATGTGCTGGTGGAGGAACTGTTGGCCGTTGGCGCGCCGGTATCGGCCCACTGGATTGCCGATCGCCAGAGCGGGCCGCTGATCCTGAAGTT
>CAZADK010000004.1:0-20122 GCA_964483855.1 uncultured Rhodoferax sp. | reverse complement strand
GCAATGAGGCGCAAAAGGCCTTTTTCCTGCCGCGCATCTGCCGCGCCGAGGCGTTTTTCTGCATTGGCATGAGCGAACCCAACGCCGGCTCCGACCTTGCCAGCGTGGGCACCCGCGCGCGCCGCAACGACGCGGGGTGGCTGCTCAATGGACAAAAGATCTGGACCACCAATGCGCACCATTGCCAGTACATGATTGCGCTGGTGCGCAGCTCGGGCGAGAAGGAAGACCGACAGGCCGGCCTGTCGCAGTTCATCATCGACCTGTCGCTGCCGGGCGTGACGGTGCGCCCGATTCGCGACCTGAGCGGCGACGCGCACTTTTCCGAGGTGTTCTTCGACAACGTGCAGCTCGACCCGAACGCCCTGGTGGGCACCGAGGGCAGCGGCTGGTCGCAGGTCAATGCGGAGCTGGCCTTCGAGCGCAGCGGTCCCGAGCGGATCTACTCCAGCATCGTTCTGCTGGAGTTGTGGATCCGGGTGCTGCGTGAGCGTGCGGATGGTGGCAGCCATGCGGCCACGATCGGCAGGTTGGCCGCCCATCTGGCCACCTTGCGCAACATGTCGATCACCGTCACGGCACGGCTGGCCAAGGGTGAAAGCCCGGTGGTCGAGTCGGCGTTGATCAAGGACCTGGGCACCGAGTTCGAGCAGGCGATTCCGCAGCTGATCGAATCGGGCTTGGGCGACGCCAGCGGCAGTGCGCTGGAGGGCGAGCTGGCGGCGACATTGGCCTATGTGACCCAAATAGCGCCCAGTTATTCGCTGCGCGGTGGCACGCGCGAAATTCTGCGCGGCATGATCGCACGCGGCCTTGGCCTGCGCTGACGGAGATGACTCATATGTTCCTCGAAGCCTTGGACACATTGCTGGCCGACCACGCCACCAGCGCTGCCATTCGACGCCTGGAGGCGGGTGAACCGGGCGCCGGCCTGTGGAACGCCATCGCGCAGGCGGGTTTTCTCGACCTGCTGCGCAGTGAGGAGCAGGGCGGCGCCGGCCTCGCGCTGACCGAGCTGTTTCCGTTGCTGGAATGCCTTGGACGTTACGGCGCGCCACTGCCCATCGCACAGACCATCGTGGCGCGCGGCCTGGTGCACGATCTGCCCGACGGCATGGCAACCATCGCCACGCAATGCCAGCGTCCTGCTGGCGGCGGTTTGCGCTGCCTGCAGGTACCCGCAGGTGCGGTGGCCGGCCATGTATTGGCGTGTGACGGCGACCGGGTGTTGTTGCTCGACTGCGCAAACGTGCACCGTGATCCGGTGGGCGACCAGCGCAGCCTGGTGGCGCATCTGGCGTGGGCGACCGACACGGCGATCGTGGTGGTCGGCGACACTGGCGGGCAACAACTGCTGGCGTACGCCGCCGCCCTGACGTCCGCATTGCTCAGTGGCGCGATGCAGCGCACCTTCGAGATGGCTTTGGCGCAATGCAACAACCGGGTCCAGTTCGGCAAGTCGATCGGCAAGTTCCAGGCGGTGCAGCAACAAATCAGCCTGATGGCCGAACATGTGCTCGCCGCGGCGATCGCCGCGGAATCTGCCTTCCGTGGTGGCGGACCCGCTCCGGCGCCGCTGGCGGCGGCGGTTGCCAAATCGCGCACCAGCGAAGCTGCGGGCCTGGTTGCGGCAACCGCCCACGCGGTGCACGGGGCCATCGGCATGACCGACGAATTCGATCTGGGTTTGATCACGCGGCGTTTGCACGACTGGCGCATGGCGTACGGTGCGGAACAGGTCTGGAACCAGCAGATTGGCCTTCAGGTCCTGGATTCCGGCCAGACCCTGGCGGATTTTGTGCAGGCGGTGTAAATCCCCATCAAAGGACCGGAGAAGCCGCGAATTTTGAGATATTATATTAAAGCGATAGGATAAATATAAAGGCAATGTGCGCAGGATATTCGGCAATTCAATAAACCCGGCCATTCGAAGCGGGTACCTAGGGCTGGCGGCTCCTTCATCCGGTGTGCCGGCATTCAACAAGTTCATTCACGAGGAAGACATGAAAAACTCCCCCACGGGCCACTCCAGCCCTATTTTTTCCAAGCGCCGCGCCGTGGCGCTGGTGGCCGGCCTGGCTTTTGCGGCCGCTGTGCCCATGGGTTCGGCTCTTGCGCAGGCCAACTCGCGCAACGTACCCGCCGCCGAGTGGACCAAGATCCAGGACGCTGCGCGCAAGGAAGGCAAGGTCATTGTTTATGCAACGATGGCGCCGTCTGTTCATGATCGCATCGTCGCTGCGTTCAATGCCGCCAATCCCGGCATCAAGATGGAACTGGTGCGCGTGATCGGTTCCGCGCAAACGGCCAAGTTTGAGCAGGAGCGCACGGCGCCTGGCGTCGAAGGCGGCGACCTGATGTTGACCGCCGACGTCCGTTGGGCGATGGAGGGCGCGAAGAAGGGTTACCTGAAGGCGCCGGTCGGTCCGGCTACCGCGGCCTACCCGGAGGCCTTCATCAAGGGCGGACATGTTGCGCTGGTGGGCCTGACCCCCTGGGTTTTGAACTACAACACCAATCTCGTCAAGACGCCGATCACCGGGTATCAGGATCTGCTGCGCCCTGAACTGCAGGGCAAGGTTGGCTCGACGGCCCTGGTGGCCGAAGTGGTGTCGCTGTTCTACAAGTGGCTGGACGATAGCAACCCCGGATACCTCGAAAAACTGGCGGCGCAGAACGTCAAGATGTATCCGAGTTCCGTTGCCGCAACCAACTCCACGGGCTCCGGTGAAATCGCTGTAAACGCTTTCTCGATCATTCCGATCGACAACGCCTTGCATGCGCAGAAAGCGCCGCTGCGCACCGTGATCCCCAACCCGTCCTTCGGCTTCGCATACGGCGCCGCCGTGGTGAGTTGGTCCAAGAACCCCAATGCTGCGCTGGTTGCACTGGATTTCATTCTTTCGCCGCGCGGCCAGGCAGCACTTGTCGGCAATCAGGAGGCTGGAAGCCCGTTGCCGGGCGTTGCCGGTTCCATCGACATCGCCAAGATCAACCTCACGCTGGTCGATTGGGACAAGGTCAACATGGAATCTGTGAAGGCCTTCGAGGTCAAGTGGAACAAGCTGTTCGGTGCACGTTGAGTCCACCGCGCGAATTGCATGATCGTTGCCGCCGAGTCGGCCCGTTCTGGGGGATGAGCCGATGACGGTTGCGAGTGCCACGGGTCGTGCGTGGTGGGGCACGGGCGGTCTGGTGCGCCGAAAGGCCATTCCGCAGGCCGGCTGGATGGTGCTGGCAACGGTGGTCGGCTTCCTGGTGCTGTGGCCGATTTTGCAGTTGCAGTGGCGGGCCTTCGTGGATGGCGGTTCGGCCTTCGCGCGCGTGCTGGCGCTGCCGCGTATCGGCACGACCCTGCAGACGACCATCGTGCTGGCGATCCTGTCCAGCGTCCTGGCCGTGTTCATCGGCACTCTGCTGGCATGGTGTGCATCGATGCTGCCCGAGCGGGTCCGGCGCATCGGCGAAGTTGCGCCCTTGCTGCCGCTGGTCGTTCCGGCGGTCGCCGCAGTGACAGGCTGGATTTTCCTGCTGTCGCCCAAGGTGGGTTATCTCAACATGATCCTGCGCAAGCTGCCGGGCTTGGGTGGTATGGAAGAGGGGCCTTTCAACATCTACAGCGTGACCGGAATCATCATCATCACCGGTTTGCTGCTGAGTTCTTTCGTGTATGTATTCGTCTTCACCGGCCTCAAGAACATGGGTCAGGAACTGGAGGCGGCAGCAGCGGCCTGCGGCGCGTCGCCGGCCATGCGTTTCTTCACGATCACGCTGCCCTTGCTTCGGCCATCGATCATCTTCGCCACCGGCGTGGTTTTCCTGCTGGGGCTGGGCCAGTTCACTGCGCCACTGCTGCTCGGTCGCACTGCAAAGATTGATGTACTGACGACGGAGATGTTCTATCTCACGGAGCGTTATCCGATCGATTTCGGGCTGGGCGCCGCATTGGGCTTCCCGATACTCGCCATTGGCTTGCTGGTGGTGCTGGTGCAAAAGCTGGCGCTGGGCGAACAGCGGCGATTCGTTGTGGTTTCCGCACGTTCCAGGTACAACGTGCGTGAGACACGCCCCTGGGCTGCCGTCGTGATTGGCATTTACCTGCTGGTGACCACGGTATTGCCCTTGCTGGCGCTGATTTACGTGTCCATATCGCCTTTTTGGTCCGGGTCTCTGGTCGTGCCGGAGTTCACGCTGCGCCACTGGACCTCGGTACTCAAGAACGTCGGCCTGGTCGACGCGATCTGGACCAGCGTCAAGACGTCGGTGATTGGCATCGCCATTCTGATCCCGTTGGGTTTCCTCATGGCTTTCGCCTTGCTGCAGTCGACCCGCATCATCCGGCCCGCACGCATGGCGATCGACCTGTTCGCCACCCTTCCGATCGCGGTTCCCGCATCCCTGATGGGTTTTGGCCTGCTGTTTGTGTATTCGCAGCCACCGATACAGATTTACGGCACCAACGCGGTGCTGGTGGTGACCTACGTCACACTCATGATCGGCCACTCGACGCGGCTGCAGTTCACCACGCTCGTGGGTACCGGGCAGGAGTTTCTGGAAGCGTCCAGGGCGTCGGGCGCCGGTGCGCTTCGCTCGCTGTTTTATGTATTGCTGCCCATGTGTCGCAAGGGTATCGCGGCGACCGCGGCGCTGACATTCGTTCTTCTGTTCCATGAATTCAGCGCCTCCTTGATGGTGCGCTCGGCCCGAACCCAGGTCATTGGCAGCGTCATGTACGACGTCTGGGCCGGTGGTGTGTATGCGGAGGTGGCGGTACTGGCGCTGATCATGGTGGTTGTCACGGTGATCGGTGTTCTCATCGCCGGCTGGCTGGGCGGGACCGACTCCGTGCAAAGGAAGGATTGATTCGTGCAGGAACTCAAGGTTGAAAAGCTCGTCAAGCGTTATCCAGGCAGTGACCGGGTCGTTGCCGTCAACCAGGTCGACGTCGAAGTCGAGGCGGGCGAGATGCTGGTATTGCTCGGGCCCAGCGGCTGCGGCAAGACGACGCTGCTGCGCTGTGTTGCGGGTCTGGAGGATGCCCAGGAGGGGCGGATCACCCTCGAGGGCAAACCCGTGTTTGATGCCTCCATCGGTCTGAACCAACCGACCCACCTGCGCGATATCGGGATGGTGTTTCAGAACTATTCACTGTGGCCGCACATGACAGTGCAGCGCAATGTCGAGTACCCGCTTCGGGCCCGGGGCGCGGCTTCCGCCGAGCGGTCCAAACGCGCGCGGGAGGTGCTCGAAGTCGTTCAGTGCGGGCACCTCACCGATCGGCTGCCGGCCATGCTCAGTGGCGGCCAGCAGCAGCGCATTGCATTGGCGCGCGCGCTTGCACCACGCCCCAAGATCATGCTGCTGGACGAGCCATTGTCCAATCTGGATGCCCTGTTGCGGGTCGAGTTGCGCGCGCACCTGCGCGCCATCCATCGTGAAGTCGGGTTCACCGGAATCTACGTGACCCATGACCAGATCGAGGCGTTCAATCTGGGGACACGCGTCGCGGTGATGAACGCCGGTCGCATCGAGCAACTCGACAGTGCCAACAACGTCTACGAGCGGCCGGCGACCGAATACGTCGCCAAGTTCCTGGGTATCCGCAATTGCCTTGCACTGGATGCCCAAGGCGGCTGGCACTCCGGCGCCACGAAACTCGAGGGCGACCTCGCCTTGCTCGATGGCCTCAAGGGGCCGCTGCAGATGTACGTGCGGCCACAGTCCGTGAATCTGTTGCCGACCTCGGGGCCTGCCCCGGACGCAGGCCAACTCTGGCTGTCCGGGGCCCGGGTGACCGACGTCCTCTATTCCGGAGGCGAGATCGATTACGTGGTGGATCTGGGCGGGAATACGCTGTACGTCACTGCGCGTGCCAGCGCCATGCGCATCCAGGCTGGTGATGCCGTCACCCTGTCCTTTTCGAACGCGGATGCGCTGGTCTATGCGCAGGGGCGTCTGGCTGGCGCTTGATTCGGCAAGCAACTCTTCCGGGAACCGCCATGAACGACTCGAATTACTACGACTACGTCATCGTCGGGGCCGGAACGGCGGGCTGCGTGGTGGCCAACCGCCTCTCGGCCGACCCGGCGGTGCGTGTGTTGCTGCTTGAGGCTGGCGGCGGCGACGGCAACCGCTGGCTTCACATCCCCATCGGTTATGCGCGCGTGTTCGGCAAGCCGGAGTTCAACTGGATCTACCAGGTGCAGCCCGAGCCGCAACTCAACAACCGTGCCGGGCCGTTTTACCAGGGCAAGGTGATCGGTGGGTCCAGCGCGGTCAACGGCATGATCTATCTGCGCGGGCAACGCGAGGACTTCGACCACTGGGTGCGCCTGGGTTGCAGCGGCTGGGACTACGACACGGTGCTGCGGTGCTACCTGCGCTCGGAAGACCAGCGCTCGCGGGCTGCCGGCACCTACCACGCCGTTGGCGGCCCGTTGGCGGTGTCCGACCCTGCCGAGCCGCACCGGGTGGTGGATGCCTTCATCGACGCCGCCGGGCAGGCGGGCATTCCGCGCAATCCGGATTTCAACGGTGCCACGCAGGAGGGCGCGGGTTACTACCAGACGATGACGCGCAACGGCCGCCGCTGCTCTGCAGCGATGGCATTCATCCATCCGGTGAAGCACCGATCAAACCTCGCGGTGATGACCGGCGCCCGGGTGGAGAAGGTTCTGTTCGACGGCAAGAATGCCGACCGGGTCGCGGTGGTTGTCGATGGTCAGCGCCTCACCATGCATGCGCGCCGCGAAGTGATTGTCTGTGGTGGCGCATTCGCATCGCCCCTGCTGCTGCAGGCTTCGGGCGTGGGCCCGGGTGCGCTGCTGCAGTCGCAGGGTGTTGCGGTCGTACACGATGCGCCGGACGTCGGGCGCAACCTGCAGAACCACTTCAACCCCTGGATCAGCTACCGCTGCAAGCAGCCGGTGACCTTCAACGACCAGATGGCGACCCGCTGGGGCCGCATGCAGCTGGTGCTGCAGTACGCGCTGCGTCGGCGCGGCTTCATGGCACTGGGCCCGGTCTACGGTGGCGCCTTGTGCCGCACCGCGCTGTCACCCGACCGGCCCGACGTGCATATCCACTTCTTCCTGTTCGGCACCGAACGTGTCAAGCCCGCCCTGCTGCCTTTCTCGGCCGTGATGGCCACCGTCTGCCAACTGCGCCCCGAGAGCCGCGGCACGGTCGAGATCGGCGGCCCCGATCTGGTCAAGGACGCGAAGATCCGGTTCAACTTCATGTCGACCGAACTCGACCGCCAGACGGTCGCGGCAGGCATGGCGAAAGTGCGCGACCTGATGCACCGGCCGGCGCTGCAGTCGTACATTGGCGACGAGCTCGACGCCTATCCCGATGTATCGACCGATGAGGAACTGAAGAATTACACCGGCGAGGTGCGCGGCACGGCCCACCACATCGCAGGCACCTGCCGCATGGGTATCGACGCACAGGCCGTACTGGACCCGCAACTACGGGTGCGCGGCGTCGGACGGCTGCGTGTGGTGGACAACTCGATCATGCCCACGCTGCTGTCCGCGGACACCGCAGCGCCGGCGGTCATGATCGGCGAGCGGGCCTCGGACTTCATCATTGCCGACGCGCGCTGAATTCCCTGCATGGCACCGCAGGTGCGGCGACGCTCGCTGAACCCCCGGTACCCTGCCGCAGGTGCAGGTCAGCCTTTGAACATCTTGTCGAACTTGACTTTGTAGTTCTTCTGGAATTCAGGCGTATAACGGAACACGTCCCAGGGTTGCATGGTCTTGGCGTCCAGTGAGCCCGGGATGCCGGCAATGACGCTGGCCGTCTCTGCGCTGCCGTTCCAGGCGCCTTGTCCGCGCCGCGACATGATGTAGTCCAGGAACACCAATGCCGCATTGGGCCGCTTCGAATGGGCCAGCGCAGCCAGCACGTCGACGCTGGCGAAGGCGGGGTTGGGCTGCACGACCTTCATCGGTGCGCCCTGCGCGATCAGGTTGTTGGCGACCGCATGGATGCCATAGGCCGCTGCCGCGATTTCCCCAGCGGCGATGCCCTGGAAAAGGGGCAGCACCCCAACTGTCAGTTTCGGGTTTTGTGCCGCGAACTGCGGCAGGAAATCCGCGCCTTGGGTTTTCTCGATCCACTCGTAGAAAGCGTAGACCGTCTCCGCCACCAGGTCGGAGCTGCCCACCTTGCCCTTGAGTTCAGGGCGCAGCAGATCTTTGAAACCGGTCATCGGCGTCTTGACCAGGTTCGTGTTGTAGGCCAGCACAAAGGGCATGATGGCAACAACCGGCACCACGCCATACAGCAGATGCTCCTTGGGGTAGTCTGCCAGGGCCGGGCCGACGGGCTTGAGGAAGTAGTTTTCCTGCGCCTTTTCCTTGTACCAGATGGCGTTGGCGTACTGGGTGATATCGGCGCCGTCGAGCTTGTTGTTCTTTTCGTTCTCGATCGCCTGCATGTGCGTAACGGTGGTGAGCAGGCGCCGGAACTCGACCTTGATCTCCGGGTACTGGGCCATGAAGTCCTTGGTGACGCGCTCCAGCACCTGTGGCACTGCCTGGTGGTAGATCACCAGCGCGCCTTCTTTCTTGGCGGCAGTCACGACACGCTGCCAATTCGCGTCGCCCTGTTGTGCCCAGCTCGCTGACGGGCTCGCCGCCATTGCCGCCATGGACGCCAATAACGCGCGCCGGTTCAGGTTTGCCGATAATTTTCCAACCGTCATGCTTGTCTTTCAGGGTTGATGTTTGCCTCATTGCACAGTGGCGCCGAGGCCCGGTGCGCGGAAACGCCGATGGCCTTGAGGATGCCTCCGGCGAGCGGCCCAGGGGCCGATTCAGCTCATGGTCAGGCCACCATCCAGCGGCATGGCCACCCCGGTGATCCAGGACGATTCGTCACTGGCCAGGAATAGCGCCAGATTGGCGCAGTCTGCGAGCACCCCCAGGCGCCGCAACGGGTGCCTCGCGGCAGCCACCGCCTGCCGTGCCTCGAAGCTGGAACTGTCGTTGGCATTGCGGGCGCGGGTTTCCCAGACGCCAGCCATCAGGGGCGTGGGGATGGAACTGGGGCAGATCGCGTTGCAGCGGATGTTCTGCGGGCCGTACTGGGCGGCGATCTGGCGGGTGAGGCCCACCACACCGGTCTTGGCGGCCGAGTAGTGCGGGATTTCCGGAATGCCGATCAGCCCGGCCGTGCTGGACTGGTTGATGATCGAGCCGCCGCCGCCGGCAATCATGTGCGGCAGTGCGTACTTGGACGACAGCCACACGCTGGTCAGGTTGATGCCGATCATGCGGTTCCACTGCTCCATCGTCATGTCGATCGCGTTGGTGGCCTCGGCGATGCCGGCATTGGCGTAGAGCACATCGAGCCGGCCAAAGGCGGCGATGGTTTCGGCCACCATGCGCTCGATGTCCTGCGGCAGCATCACGTCCACCGTGGACGCAATGGCGCCATTGCCGGCGCGCCGGGCGGTTTCGCGCACTGCGTCGGCCTGGATATCGGCGCACATCACGCGTGCGCCTTCGGCTGCGAACAGCTCTGCGGTGGCACGGCCAATGCCCGATGCGGCGCCGGTGATGATGGCCACCTTGCCCTTGAGTCTTTCTGCCATGGGTGTTGTCTCCTGGTGTGTGGACAGCTCAGCGCTTCGGGCCGGTGTCCTTGTGGATGAATTCCGTGAGGAAAGGCGCGATCACCTCGACGTTGATCTTGCAGTCGATCAGGATCGGGCCGTCCGGGTTGGCCAGAATCGGTTCGAGCTTCTTCAGGTCAGCGACCGAACGCACGGTGTGGCAATCGAAACCGAGCGGCTCGGCCATCGGCGCGAACTCGACGTCGAAGAACTCGGCCTTGGCCGGCGGCAGGTTTTGCCCGCGCAGGATGTGCACCTCGGCACCGTACGCGGCGTCGTTCATGACGACCACGACCATCGGCAAATCTTCGCGGATGATGGTCTCGATCTCGCCCATCGACATCAGCATGCCGCCGTCGCCGATCATCACCATCACGGTGCGATCCGGCTGGCCCCGCGCCACGCCGATCGCCGTGCCCAGGCCCAGGCCGACCGAGCCGGAGTCCAGGCTGTGCGTGAAGTGGCCCGGCCCGGGCACCGAAAAATAGGCCCAGTTGGCCATGAAGTTGCCGCCGTCGAAGACGATGTGGCGGTTCTCGGGCAGCATCCGGCTGAGTTCCAGCGTCAGGATGCGCGGGTCGATCGTGCTGGCGGTGTGGGCCACCTGGAAGTCCATGGTGTGCGTGAAGGCCGCCAGCTCGGCGCGCACAGCCTCGGTGTGCCAGGGCTTGTCGGCGGCGGCGCGCTCGGGCAGGGCGCTGGTGAGTTGTTCCGCGACCAGCTTCGCATCACCGACCAGGCCGACATCGGCCGCCCACCAGCGGTTGATGTTGGTGCGCACACTGTCGACGTGGATCAGCGGCACGGTGGGCAGTGCGCCGCCGGAGCTCATGGTCAGTGAATTCAGGGCTACGCCGATCGCCAGCACGCAGTCGGCCTGCTCGATGTGGCGCCGCGCGACCGAGGTCGATGAAGAGCCGAGGATGCCCAGGTCATAGGGGCTGCCGCGGAACAGGTCCTTGGCCTTGAGTGCATTGACCAGCAGTGCCCCGGTGCGTTCGGCCAGGGCCTCGATGGCGGCGCGTGCGCCGGCCCGGTGGGCCCCGACCCCGGCAACGATCAGTGGGCGGCGTGCGTTGCGCAACAAGCCCACGGCGGCATCGATGGCCGGTTGTCGCGCGCGCTGCGGCGCGGGAGGCGGCGACAGCTTGACCGGCGACGGGCCGTCGGCCACGCTGGTGTAACCCACCTGCACGTCGGTCGGCAACAACAGCACCGCGGTTTTGCCGAGCGAGGATTCGGCCACCGCGTCGGCGAGCGACTGCCGCGCGGCATCGGCACTGCCGGGCTGGAAGGTCGCAATGCCGCAGGCTCGCACCACCGTGGCCGCCGGGAAGGCTTTCAGGTCCGGGCCCAGGCCGTTGACCACCCCACGCCCGAGCGGCGCGTCGCCGCTGATGATCAGCACCGGCATGCCCGACTTGGCCACCGATATCGTTCCGTGCATGGCGTTGGCCATGGCCGGGCCGCGGCCGACCAATGCGACGCCGAGCTTGCCGGTGGCAGCTGCGTAACCCATGGCCATCATCACGGCGTTGGTTTCATGGCGTGCGCCGATCATGCGCACGCCCATCGCATCGAGTGTCGAGAACAGCTGGCAGATGCAGTCGCTCATCAGGCCGAACACCGTATCGACGCCCAGGGCTTTGAGGTCTTCGGCGAGGATCTGGTAGACAGGAACGGTACGCATGGGGATAGGTCTCCTGGAAGTCTGGAAGTGCGGCGGATAAAGCTTGGCCGGTGGCATGTTCCGCCGAGATTTATATTCGAAGTATGTTGTTTGTATATATTATGATCGCTCAAAATACTTTTTGGGCGGGCCCGTGTCACTTGTTGCAGCTTGATTTGGGGCCAGCACTGTGCTGGTGCTGCCCGCAATGCCCCGCGCGTATTTGAAGGAGACAAACGCATGACCGAAGACCAGACAGCCGACCGGGTACAAATCCATTACACGATGGCGGTGTACTGCAATTGCGTCGACAGCGGCGATGTGGAGGGCGTGGTAGCGGCCTTCATGCCCGATGGCCATCTGGAGTTGTCCAGTGGCACCAGGGCGGCCGGCCGGGACGCCATCCGCGCCTTTTATACCCCGGTGATCGGCCCTGACCGACCCGACCGCGCGCCCGATGGGGCGCTGCCGTTGCTGCGCCACAACCTGACGACCTCACGCGTCGAGTTCGTTGATGATGACACCGCGCAGGGCTGGACCTACTTCATGTCGCTCACACGCCACGGGCTGGACCACGCGGGTCGTTATGTCGATACCTTCAAGCGCCACGGCGAACGCTGGCTCATCGCCGACCGGCGCATTTTGGTCGAGTGGTACGGCAGCCCGTCCTGGTATGAGTCGGTGCGCCTGAAGACGGCGCCCAAGAGCGAAGGTTGAGCAGGCATGCACAGCGTCGCGGACCTGCGGCTGCGCGCGCGCTCCCGCCTGCCGCGCGTCGTGTTCGACTTCATCGATGGCGGTGCCGGCGACGAAGCCACCCTGCGGCGCAACGAAAGCGCATTCCACGACCTTCGCCTGGTGCCCCGGGTTTTTGTTCCTTGCCGCGCACGTGACCTGTCCACCGAGCTGCTGGGCCAGTGGTACGCAGCGCCGTTTGGCGTCACCCCCATGGGCCTGTGCAATCTGGCGTGGCCTGGCACCGATCTCGGCATTGCCAGGGCCGCGGCCAAGGCAGGCATTCCCTATGCGCTGTCGACGATGGCCAGCACGTCGATCGAGGTGATTGCGCGCGCGGCGCCCGAGCACACCTGGTTTCAGTTGTATGTGGGCGGTGAAGCCGCGATTGCCGACAGCTTGCTCGACCGCGCATTGGCCGCCGGCATTCGCACGCTGGTGCTGACCGTCGACGCGAATTTCGCGGCACGCCGCCTGCGCGACCGGCGCAACCGCTTTGCCTTGCCGATGCGCCCCACACCGCGCCTGCTGGCCGATCTGCTGTCGCATCCGCGCTGGTCGCTGGCCACGCTGGCGGCCGGTGCACCGACCTTCGAGAACTTCAAGCCGACGGCCCGCAACCCGCGCCGCATCGACATCGCCGACATGCTGGTGGCGCTGGCCCAGGCGCACATCGACTGGAGCCTGCTGGAGCAGGCGCGCGCACGGTGGCCGCACAAGCTCATTGTCAAGGGCGTGCTGCACCCGCACGACGCGCGGCGCATCGCTGCCATGGGTGCCGACGGTGTGGTGGTATCCAACCACGGTGGGCGCCAGCTGGCCGCGCTGCCCTCGTCGATCGAGGCATTGCCGGCGATCCGCCAGGCGGTGGGCCCGGACTTCGCGGTGCTGCTCGACAGCGGCGTGCGCAGTGGCGACGACATCGCCAAGGCATTGGCCGCCGGGGCAAACTTCGTGCTGCTCGGGCGCACCTTTCTGTACGGCACCGGTGCGCTCGGCGCCGAACGCGGCCCCGCAACCACCATCGACATCCTGCGTGGCGAGCTCGACACGGCCATGGCCCAGCTGGGCTGCAGCACCGTGCGGGACTTGCATGCAGGGTGTTTTTTCGTCCCCTCGTGCGCGTCCGCCGCGACGCAGAAAGGCCTTGCATGAAACCACCGATTCCCGCGCATGTGCCACCCGAGCGCGTGGTCGATTTCGACCGCTTTACCTCGCCGGTGCTGCAGCGCTGCCCGCATCAGGGCGTGACCGAGCTGTTCAGCAACAGCCCGGACATCTTCTACGCCACTGGCGACCGCGGCCACTGGGTGGTGGGCAGCGCCACCGTGGCGCGCGACATGCTGCGCCAGCCGGACAAGTTCTCCAGTGACCCGGTCAACAACCCGGCCAATGCGCGCAAACCGCCCACGCTGCCCAACCAGTGCGACCCTCCGCTGCATACCGAGTTGCGCCGCATCATCAACCCCTTCTTCTCGCCGGCCGGGGTGCAGAAGATGGAGCACGCCGTGCGCAAGCTGGCGAGTGAACTCATCGACGAAGTGGCCCCGCGCGGCCGCTGCGAGTTCCTGCATGAGATCGCGCAGCGTTTCCCGGTGCAACTTTTCATGCGCATGGCCAATGCGCCGATGGCCGACCGCGAGATGCTGGTGGCCAAGGTCGACCGGTTCACCCGGGCACCGGATATCCAGCAGCGCCTGGCCGCCTTGACGGAACTGGGCAATTACCTGCAGGGCATGATCGCCGAGCGCGAACACAGCCCGGGCGACGACCTGGTGAGCCTGGCCATCCATGGCAAGGTCCAGGGACGTGGCCTGACGGATGACGAGAAGCTGGGCATGGTCAACCTGCTGTTCCTCGGTGGTCTCGACACCGTTGCGGCCATGTTGTCCTTCATCATGGCCTATCTTGGACAACACCCGCGGCAGTACCAGCGCTTGGTGGACGATCCGGCGCTGATCGCCAATGCCATCGAGGAACTGATGCGTGTGCATGGCGTGGCCGGCATGGAGCGTGGTGTCACGGCGGACATGGAGTACGCCGGGGTCCAGTTCAAGGCGCAGGATCGCCTGGTGTTCATGCCGCATGTCTACGGGCTGGACGCGCAGATGGTCGACGACCCTTTCCGCGTGGATTTCGACCGGCCGGTCAGCAGCCATCTGGTGTTTGGCTCCGGGCCGCACCGCTGTGTCGGCTCGCACCTGGCGCGGCTGGAGATGAAGGTTTTCATCGAAGAGTGGGTGCGCCGCATTCCGGCCTTCTCGGTCGATGCCGAGGGCGATCTGCCCACCCGCGGCGGGCTGGTCTGGTCGCCGGTGGCCGTGCCGCTGGCGTGGCCTTCCGCGCTTGCGGTGGCGCCAGCACACCAGCAGGCCGCGGCATGAAGATCATCGTGGATCGACAGGTGTGTGCGGGACATGCCTTGTGCGCAGCCAAGGCCCCGGATGTCTACCGGCTCGACGAGGAAGGTTACTGCTGCTCCGACGGCGACACCGTGCCGGTGCACCTGCAGCAGCAGGCGCGTCTGGGTGCGCGCCACTGCCCCGAGGCGGCGATTGTGCTGATTGACGACGAGGACACGGCTTGATGCAGAAGATCACTTTCATCGATGTCGGTGGCAAGACGTCCGAATTGCAGGTCGAACCCGGTCAGTCGGTGATGCAGGTCGCAATCGAGAACAACGTGCGCGGAATTTTGGCCGATTGCGGCGGCTCGTGCTCCTGCGCTACCTGCCACTGCTACCTCGATGAAGCCTGGGCCAGGCACTTTGCGCCCCCCTCGGTCGAGGAGGCAGAGCTGGTGTCCTACGCCTTCGACCCGCTGCCCACCAGCCGCCTGTCGTGCCAGCTTCGGCTCGGCCCCGAACACGATGGCATCGTGATCCGGCTGCCGAAGCGCCAGATCTGAGCGCAGCGGGCAATCAGGGGCTCACTGCGCCACAAAGTCACGGATCGCGCGGATCATCCGCTCGGGCTCGTCCACGCGCAGCGAGTGGCTGCTGTGCTCGAACATCTCCAGTCGCGCGTGCGGCACGAGCCGTTGAATTTCTTCAGAGAACTCGGGTGGGCAGATCCAGTCGTGCCGCCCGGCGATGATCAATGCAGGCGCGGTGATTGCGGGCAACTCCGGCCGCAGGTCGAAGGTCTGCAGAAAGCCGCCAGGGGCAAAGGCCTGATTGATCGCATCCGGCGCCAGGATACCCCGTGCGCGGCCTGTGGCACCGGCCACGGGGTCGTACTTCAGCGCGTACAACGGGCCCATCACCTCGTAATAGTGGCGCAGCTTCTCTTCGGTGTCGAGCTGGCCGGCCCACAGCCGTGCACAAACCGCGATCTGCGCAGGGCTGCCGCGCTCGGCCACGATCTGCCGCGCGCGGGCGTTGAAGCCGGCATGCGAGGCGGTCACCATCAGCACCAGGTGCGACACCGAGGCCGGATAACGTGCCGCATGGGCCATGGCGACCATGCCGCCGTAACTCGTGCCCATGCTCACGATCGGGCCCAGGCCCAGATGCTGGCGCAGCGCCTCCATGTCTTCGACGTTCTCGTCCAGGTGGTACAGGCGCTTGTCGCCGCGCGCCGAGCGCCCCTGGCCCCGGTGGTCGAAATAGACCATCTGCAATTGGTCGGTGAGCGGCTTGAATGCGATTTTCAGGTCGCTATGCTCCCCACCCGGCCCGCCATGGATGGCAAATGCCGGCCGGTGCGCGACCATCCGTGCACCCTCGGGCTGCAGGCCCACGCCGTCGATGTCGAAATAGATCTCGGTGTTGCGGATGCGGGCGTGCATGGTGGGCCGTTCTCCCGGTGGGTTGCGGTGGTGTCGAGATGCCCCGACGGTGTTACGCCATTGTGCCGCTGTTGCCGTGCCACGCTTCACCCGGCAGTCACCGGCACGAAGCGCGGCACCGCCACACCCTGCCCGTCGACGTCGTCCCATACCACCTGCACCGGCATGCCGACGCGGATGTCCGCCACCGCCACGTCGACCACATTGCTGATCAGCCGTATCCCCCCAGCGCCTTCGAGGGTGATGACGGCGGGCACATAGGGCAGGTGCGCATCCATGCCCGGCATGATGGCCCGTGCCACGACGGTGTAGGAATAGACTTCGCCGCGCCCGCTAAGCGGCGTCCAGGTGATGCGCTGCGACTGGCAACAGGGGCAGAACGGTGTCGGCGGCATGCGGAAATGGCCGCAATCAGTGCATTGCGCGGCCACCAATTCGTGGCGCGCAGTCGCGTCCCAGAAGGGCTGTGTCCAGGTGTTGGTGGACAGCTTGAACAATTCGGGCGGTGGGCGCCTGGCGATGGCCATGGTTCAGTTCCCCAGGATCAGACCGCTGACCGGGATGATCGACGGGCCGCCGGTCACCAGCGCGAGCCGCGCGTCGGGCACCTGGTTGACGGCGGTGCCGCGCAGTTGCTCCACCGCTTCGCGCACATGGGTCATGCCCCACACGTAACCGCACGACAACTGCCCGCCATCGGTGTTCACCGGCAGGCTGCCGCCCTTTAACCGGATGGCGCCGCTGCGCACGAAGGCGCCGCCTTCGCCCTTGGCGCAAAAGCCGTAGTCTTCCAGTTGCATGATCACCTGCGAGGTGAAGTGGTCGTAGATCTGCGCGGTGTCGATGTCCTTTGGCTCCACGCCGGCAGCCGCGTACAGGCGTTTAGCCACCGCGGCGTGGCCGGAGGAGGCGAAGCTTTCGTCCGGCATGTTCATCCAGTAGATCGAGCGCCCCCAGTCGCGGCTGCCACCGTGGTGGCCGGCCAGCACGCGCACCGGCTTCTGGCGCAGGTCGCGCGCCCGTTCGGCCGAGGTGACGATCACCGCCACCGCGCCGTCGTTCTCCAGGCAGAAGTCGAACAGGCAATGCGGGTCGGCCAGCATCGGCGCGTTGAAATAGTCCTCGCGCGTCATCGGCTTGCGCAGCGTGGCGTTCGGGTTGGCCACCGCATTCGCGCGGATGGCCATGGCCACCTCGGCAAAGTCTTCGCGGGTGGTGCCATACAGATGCATATGCCGGCGCGCCAGCAGCGCAAACATGTGGCCCGGGCCCACCAGCCCGCTGGCCGAGAAAAACGCGTTCTCCGGCGTGGCCGGGTAGGCAGCGGTGATGGCGCCAAAGCGTTGTGCACCCTGCTGGTTGGCGCCGACGCACACCACGGTCTCGGCCTGCCCGCTCAGGATGGCGGCCGCCGCCAGGCCGATGGCACCCGCCGATCCGCCGCCGGTGCCGGTGAGCGTGGCGGTGAAACGGATTTCGGGAATGCCCAGCGTCTCGGTCAACATCGCGGTATCGAAGCCGCCAGCGAAATAGGCGAAGCCATCGATGTCTTGCACCCGCAGGCCGGCATCCTGCACGGCCGCCAGGATGGATTTGCCCACCAGCTCTTCGAGTGTCCGCGGAGCCGACGCGCCTCGGCGGTAGTAGGGCGTGGCGCCCAGCCCGACGATGGCGGTCTTGTCGCGCATGGCGCTGTGCGGGTGCAGCCTCAGGCGCCGGGCAGGCTGTTCTTGATGAGGTTGCGCGCGATCACCAGTTTCTGGATCTCGGAGGCGCCCTCGTAGATGCGCATCGGCCGCGCCTCGCGGTACAGCTGCTCGATGATGTTGCCACGCGTCACGCCCAGGCCACCGAGCAGTTGCACCGCGCGGTCGACGATGCGCCCCGCGGCCTCGCTGCCGGCCAGCTTGGCCATGCAGGCTTCGTAGGCGCCGCGCTCACCGCGCACGTCGTGCGCCCAGGCGGCGCGGTAGACCAGCAGGGCGGCGCCTTCCAGGTCGGTGGCCATGTCGGCCAGCGCCATCTGCACACCTTCCAGGCTGTGCATCGGTTTGCCGAACAGGCGCCTCCGCTGGGTGTGCGCCAGGGTCTCGTGCAGCGCGCGCCGGGCCAGGCCCACACCGGCGCCGCCGACCGAAGGCCGGAAGATGTCAAAGGCCGCCATCGCCGCCTTGAAACCCTGGCCGGCCTCGCCGATCAGTTTGGCGGCCGGCACCCGGCAGTTGGTGAAGGTCAGACCCGCCGCAGGGTGCGGGGCGATGAACTCGATCGGGTCGCCCACCACCAGGCCCGGTGTGCCGGCATCGACGATGAACATGCTCAGGCCCTTGGCGCCGGGTGCCTCGCCGGTACGCACCGTCAACAGGTAATGGTCGGCCATGCCGGCGTTGGAGATCAGGGTCTTGGCGCCATTGATCACATAGTGGTCGCCATCGCGCGTGGCGGTGGTGGTCATCGAGGCCACGTCCGAGCCGGTCTCCGGCTCGGTCAATGCGAACGCGGCAATGCGCTCACCCCTGCGGCAGGGCTCCAGGTACTGCTCGCGCTGGGCTGGCGTGCCGAAGCGCCGGATCGCCATGGTGCCGATGCCCTGCATGGCAAATATCGCGTCGGCCAGAGCATGCTGGTAGGTCAGGCCTTCGCGGATCAGGCAGACCGAACGCACATCGAAGGGCGCGTCGCCCTGCGGCACCACATAGTCCAGCAGGCCGGCGGCGCCGAAGCTGCGCACCATCGCGCGGCATTCGGTGTTCATGTCCGGGTAGACCTTGCCATGGTTCTCGTGGTTCCACGCGATGATCCGCTCGGCCAGCGCCTCGTGCGCGGAATCAAAAAAGGGCCAGGGCCACAGGCCCCATTGCAGTGCGGACATGGCGGTTGCCTTCAGGAGGTGGCGGGGCGGGGCGCGCCGCCGAAATTGGGGTCGTAACGGGTGCCGGCGGCGCCGCCGATCGGGAGCAAGACCTCCAGGGCGGCGCGCTCGGACTCGGACAGGGTGACATCGGCCGCACCGACATTCTCTTCCAGGTACTTGATGCGTTTGGTGCCGGGGATGGGGATGATCTTCTGCTCGCGCCCCAGAATCCAGGCCAGCGCGATCTGGCCTGGCGTGCAGTGCTTGGCATCGCAGAGCTTGCGCAACTCGGCCAGGATGGCCAGGTTCTTGTCGAAGTTCTCGCCCTGGAAACGCGGCGAGGTCAGCCGGAAGTCGTCCGGTGCCAGTGCCTGGGCATTGGCCAGCGCGCCGGTCAGGAAACCCCGGCCCAGCGGGCTGTAGGCCACGAAGCTGATGCCCAGTTCGGCACAGGTGGGCAACACGTCAAGCTCGGGCTCGCGTGTCCACAGTGAATACTCGGACTGGATCGCCGCCACCGGGTGCACCTTGTGCGCGCGGCGCAGCGTCTGGGCTGTCACCTCCGACAGCCCATAGGCGCGGATCTTGCCGGCACGGATCAGGTCGGCCAGCGCGCCGGCGGTGTCCTCGATCGGCACGTTCGGGTCGGCCCGGTGCACGTAGTACAGGTCGATGGTGTCAATGCCCAGTCGGGCCAGCGACTCTTCGCAGCATTGGCGCAGGTAGGTGGGGGTGTTGTCGATGCCGCGGTCGTAGGTGCTGCCCAGCGGGCCATCGGGGTCGCGCACCACGCCGAACTTGCTGGCCAGCATCAGCGTGTCGCGCCGTCCCTTCAGGAACTGGCTCAGCAGCCGCTCGTTGTGGCCGCGGCCGTAGACGTTGGACGTGTCGTAATGGGTCACGCCGAGCTCAAAAGCGCGCTCCAGCGTGCGCATCGACTGCGCATCGTCCGGCTCGCCGTAGAACTCGGACATGCCCATGCAACCCAGCCCGATTGCGCTGCTGTGCAGCCCGGAGCTTCCCAGAGGGACGGTCTGCATGGCGGTCAGCCCAGCCGCTCGATGATGGTGGCGGTGCCCAGGCCGCCGGCGCAGCAGATGGCCTGCAAGGCGTAACGCACCTGGCGCCGCTCCATCTCGTGCAGCAGCGTGGTCATGATGCGCGCACCGCTGGCACCCAGCGGGTGACCGAGCGCGATCGCGCCGCCATTGACATTGAGCCGCTCATGGCCGATGCCGAACTCCTTCATCCAGACCATCGGCACCGGTGCAAAGGCTTCGTTGATTTCGAACAGGTCGATGTCCTTGAGCGTCAGGCCGGCGCGTTGCAGCACCTTGCGCGTCGCCGCGATCGGGCCGGTCAGCATGAGGACCGGGTCGGACCCGACGGTGGCTGCCGCGACGATGCGCGCGCGCGGCTTCACGCCCAGCTTCGCGGCATGGTCACCGCC
>CAZADK010000003.1:11368-32436 GCA_964483855.1 uncultured Rhodoferax sp. | reverse complement strand
CCTCCTTGCCCCACCACACGGCCTCGGGATTCAGCGGCTCGCCGACGCTGGCGATCAGCCTGAGCTGCGGGTACTGGTACTTGCGCGCCAACTCCGGTCCGGCCTTCATCAGCATGCGGATCGCCGTCGGCGCCGTGTACCAGACCGAGACCTGCTGCTCCTGCAGGATGCGGTACCAGCGTTCGGCATCGAAGTCCGCCTCGTCGATGATGCTGGTCACGCCATGGAGCAGCGGAGCGATGATGCCGTACGAGGTGCCGGTGACCCAACCCGGATCGGCAGTGCACCAGAAGATGTCCTGCGGATGCAGGTCCAGCGCGTAACGTCCGGTGGCGAAATGGGTACGCGCCGCATCGTGGACATGGATCGCGCCCTTGGGAGTGCCAGTCGTGCCGCTGGTGAAGTGCAGCAAGGCCATGTCGTCAGCCGTGGTGGAGACCTCGGGCGGCGCGTCGGATGCATCCATCATCCAGCTCTCATAGTCGATCGTGCCCTCGATGGGGCCACCACCTTCGTCCACGACGATGACGTGCTCCAGCGTCGGCAGATTGGCGCGGATCCTGGCGATCTTGCGTCGGTACAAGGACTCGGTGGTCAGCATCACCCGCACCTTGGCGATCGTGGCACGCGTGGTGATCGGTTCCGGTCCGAAGGCCGAGAACAGCGGTGTCACGACGCAGCCATTCTTCAAGCTGCCCAGCACCGCAACATACAAGGGGGCGATCCGCCCCGCCAGCACGAAGACGCGATCGCCCTTGCCCACGCCAATGCTTTTCAGGCCATTGGCAAAACGGTTCGTCAGCCGCCGCAGCCGGCCATACGACAGGTCATGCGGCGCGCCGACGACTGGCAGGAAACGCAATGCGGTTTGATCGGCGCGCGCGCCATCCGTGTTCCGGTCGACGGCCAGCCGGCCGATGTTGAAATCGGACACCGCACCGTCGATACCAAGCGCCTCGCCACGCAACTCGGCGCCAATCCGGGCCCAGGAGAATCCGCCCTTTGGCGCGTCGGGATCAGCGAGGTTTGGCGTCAGGCGCCAATCGGCGGCGCTCTTGCGGATCACGGCGTCGCGGGTCATCGCTCAGCCCGCCGACCGTGCGCGAGGACGGCACCGCACCGCCCGGTAACCCCCTGGAGACTGCCCAATGGAATCATGCTCGACCTCCTGTTGACGGAATGTCTCGCCGCCAAATCGATGACGACCGCGTAGCGGCAGTCCAGGCAACCCAGCAACCGACGTCCACGCCAGCTGAGCAGGCATCGTAGGGTCGCCGCAGGCGCCGTGGTTGACGTGGATCAACGGCGATGGAATCGTCACCGAATCCGCCGCTTGACTAGCTCCGGGGCCGCGTACGCACCCCGTCATTCGCGGCGCAGGCCAGCGGCCAAAGCCGGGCGCGCCGGCGCAAGCCCATGACCGACATCCGTGTCACCGCGATACCGCACAATGGCGTTCATGCAAAAACACCAACGACTCTCCGAACGTCGGCTGGCCGATGCCTGGGCCGAACTGCAGAATTACGCCGACCAGGGCAATCCGTTGCAGGCTGACGCTTACCGGCTCGCCTTTGCCGACCCCGAATTCCTGTTGCGACGTGAAACCCGCGGCATCCGGTTCCAGCTCGAACTGCTCAAACCCGACATCGACCAGATCGCCGCCGGCATCGAGAACACCGTCGTCGTCTACGGCAGCGCCCGCTTCCCCGCGCCCGAAGATGCAAAGGTTGCCCTGACGGCGGCACAGGCGTCGGGCGACGCAAAGGCCCTGAGCCTGGCCGAACGCGACATGCGCAACGCGCGCTATTACGACCAGGCCCGGCAATTCGGTGCGCTGGTGGCTGGCTACAGCGCCGGCAAGCCGGCCGCCGAACGGCTGTATATCGCCACCGGCGGAGGCCCCGGCATCATGGAAGCAGCCAATCGCGGCGCCCATGAACAGGGCGCGGCGACGGTCGGCCTGAATATCGCGCTACCGCACGAGCAACACGCCAACCCCTATGTCACGCCATCGCTGAGCTTCAAGTTCCACTACTTCGCGCTGCGCAAGATGCATTTCATGATGCGCGCCAAGGCGCTGGTGGCCTTCCCCGGCGGATTTGGCACGCTTGACGAGTTGTTCGAGGTGATCACGCTGGTGCAGACCGGCAAGGCCAAGCCGGTGCCGATCGTGTTGTTCGGCTCCGACTACTGGAGCCGCCTGATCAATTTCGACGTGCTGATCGAGGTCGGCGCAATATCGGCGCAGGACCTGGAACTGTTCACCTGCGTCGACACGCCTGAGGCGATCTGGAACACCATCAAGGTTTTTTACGATCTGTAGCTTGCGTGGTGGCCACGGTCGCGACCGGGTGCACCGCGGCCTCCTGCACCCGCAGGCCGATTGCCAGCCGTGAGCCCAGGCCGACGACCAGCCCGATCGCCCAGAACAGCGCCGACACACCGACAACCGCGCCCAGGCTGCCGAAGAACAGCGGCATCGCAACGCTGGACGCGTTGATCGTCATCATGCGCAGACCCAGCGCCTCGCCATGGCGTGCGTCCGGCGTGATCTGGTGCAAGGTGCTCATCACCATCGGCTGCACTGATCCGAGCGCCAGCCCCAGCACCACGGAACTGGCGCCCATGGCCCAGGCATCCACCATGAACGGATAGACCGCGAACACGGCCGCCGTGGTCAGCATGGCGCTGGCGATGACGACGTTTTCTCGCAGCCGGGCGGCAAACAGCGGCATCACGACCCGGATCGCGGCCGCCGCCACCGCAAAGCCGCCCAGGATGGTTCCGATCACCGTGGCATTGAATCCACGTTCATGACCGATCAGCGGCACCGCGAACAAGTGCACGTCCCAGCACGAGGACAGGCACCAGTTGACCAACATCAAGCGGCGCATCATCGGGTCGCGCATCAAGTCCCAGGCACGCGTGGGCGGCGCGCCGACCACGGGTCGGGCCGGATCGAGGTCCTGCACGGTTCGGATCCAGAACCAGGTCGCGACGGGCAATAGCGCCATCAGCAGGAAGGCAGCGCGAAAGCCCATGGTGTCGCCGGCAGCCGATCCGGCGTAGTCGATCATCAGGCCCGCAGCCAGGGGCCCCACGAAGTTCGACGCCGCAGGGCCGATCGCCAGCCAACTGAAGACGCGCTTGAGTTCAGTCGGCCCGACCGCGGCACGACCCACGTGGCGTTGCAGGGAGATCGACGCGGCGCCAGTGGCACCTCCGGTCATCAGCGCGCTCAGGCACAGAACCGGAAACACCGGGAACAACACGGCGATGGCCGCACCCAGCGCGGCCACCGTGACCGCAATACCCATCGGACGCCGCAGTCCGTGCCGATCGGCAAACCGGCCGGCCGGCAAGGCCAGGAACACCGGCGCCAACGCAAATAGCGCCAGCAACACGCCCACGTCCATCGCGCTTTGGCCATCGCGCAGTGCCAGCAGCGGCGCGGCCAGGCGCATGCCTGCCATGCAGGCATGCAGAAAGATGTGGCCGCTGATCAGGCGCGCCAGTTCAGCGGATCGCATCGGGATCGGTATCGTCTGGGGCTGCCTGCAGCGGCAGCGCGGCGGCGGGCTGGTGCTCGGGCAAGGACTCCACCTGGCGCAGCGTCCGGTCCATCGCGCGGCTGCGAATCTGCGCTGAATCGATGGTCTTGAGCACGGTTTCGGTCTGAATCTTGACTCGGGCCAGCACATCACCGAACCTGCCGAACTCGTTCTTCACCGCGCCGAGCACACGCCAGACCTCGCTGGCCCGTTTCTCCAGCGCCAGTGTGCGAAAGCCCATCTGCAACGCGCCGAGCAGGGCCAGCAAGGTGGTGGGTCCGGCCAGCGCGATGCGGTGCTCACGTTGCAGTGCTTGCATCAGGCCGGGGCGGCGCAACACCTCGGCATAAAGACCCTCGGTGGGCAGGAACAGGATCGCGAAGTCTGTCGTGTGGGGCGGTTCCAGGTATTTTTCTGCCATCGAACGGGCCTCGAGCCGAATCCGCGCCTCCAGCGCCCGGCCCGCCTGCTCGGCCGCAACGGCATCGGCCCGCCCCTGTGCGTCGAGCAGGCGCTCGTAGTCCTCGTTCGGAAACTTGGCATCGATCGGCAGCCACACCGGCTGCTCGCCCGAACCCGGGCCGGGAAGCCGGATCGCGAAGTCGACCACCGCCTTCGATCCGGGACGGGTGCTCACCTGGCACGCATACTGGTCGGCCACGAACACCTGCTCCAGCAAGGCCTCGAGCTGGGCCTCGCCGAAGATGCCGCGTGTCTTCACATTGGTGAGCAGGTGCTTGAGGTCGCCCACACCCTGCGCCAGCGTCTGCATCTCACCGAGTCCCTTGTGCACCTGCTCCAGCCGGTCCGCCACCTGCTTGAAACTCTCGCCCAGCCGCGCATGCAGCGTCGCCTGCAGCTTTTCGTCCACGGTGGCGCGCATCTCCTCCAGCCGGGCCGCGTTGCTGGCCTGCAACTGCGCAAGCTGCGCCTCCAGCGTCTGGCGCACCTCGGCCATGCGAAGCGTGTTGTTCTCGCCGAGCTGGTGCAGCTGCGTTGCCAGCGTGTCGGACAAGCTGCGTTGCAGCGACGTGAGCTGCTGGCCGAAGGCGTCGATCTGGGCATTCTGGGTGCGCGTGGACTGCGCCCCCTGCGCCAGCAGCGTCTGCTGGAACAGCGTGATGGTCTGCGCCAGCTCCTGGCGCGCATCGCGTGACGATTCTGCAATCTCGTGGGCCAGGGCGCGTTCGAGCTGGTCCACCCGGGCCGAGGCGGCACGCACCGACTCGATCAACTGGGCGTGGGCGCCAGACCACGCGTCGCGCAGTTCGCGCACGCCCGGACGCAGCAACAGCCACAACAACACGACCGCGTTGATGACCAATACGAGCAGGTTCCACCACGGCTCGATCCGAACAGCAGCCAGCGCGTCCGTCATGGCTTCACCACAATTTTGCCGACGGCGTGCGGTGGCTCGCGTCGTACCATGGACGACCTGGCGCGTGCAGGGAACAAGCGTCGCATCAGGCGATGCCCAGGGCCTGGGCGTTGAGGGCGGTACGGGCCCGCCCGTGGATCAGGAAGTCGATCAGGTTGTCAGCCGCCAGGTTGGCCATCGCCAGCCGCGTCGGTACGCTGGCGCTGGCAATATGCGGAGTCAACACCACGTTGGACAAGCCCAGCAAGTCCGGGTGTACCTGCGGCTCACCCTCGAACACGTCGAGCCCGGCGGCGGCGATGCGACGCTCGCGCAAGGCCAGCGCCAGCGCAGCGTCATCGACGATGCCGCCGCGCGCAATATTCACCAGCACGGCCGTCGGCTTCATCATGGCCAGTTCGGCAGCACCGATCGTATGGTGCGAGGCGGCCGAATAGGGAACCACCAGAACCACATGGTCGGCACTCTGCAGAAGATCCTGCTTGGACACGTATTGCGCCTGGCAAGCGGCCTCGATCGCCGGATCGAGCCGGCTGCGGTTGTGGTAGACCACCCGCATGCCGAAGCCCAAGGCACCCCGGCGGGCGATACCTTGTCCGATACGGCCCATGCCGATGATGCCAAGCAGGCTGCCGTGCAAGTCCTGTCCGGCGAACATGTCGTAACTCCAGCGCGACCATTGGCCGGCACGCAGGAAATGTTCGCTCTCGGTGATACGTCGTGCGGCGGCCATCAGCAGGGCAAAGCCGAAATCGGCGGTGGTCTCGGTCAATACGTCCGGGGTATTGGTCGCCAGCACCTGGGCGGCCGTCATCGCATCGAGATCGAAATTGTTGTAGCCCACCGCCATGTTGGCGCAGATCCGCAGCGCCGGGCAGGCCGCCAGCAGCGCGGCATCGATGCGCTCGCTACCGGTGCACAGCAGCCCGGTCTTGCCACGGGCAAAGGCAACCAGTTCCGGCCCTGACATCAGCTTGTCGTGCTGATTGCTTGTGACATCGAAACAGGTTTGCAGGCGTTCGATGACCTGGGGAAAGATGGCACGGGCGATGGCGATGGCGGGTTTGGACATGTCGGGCAAAACGGAACGAATGCGAGGGGGCCTTGGCGGGCGGGGCGGGCTTTGCCCCGGTGCCGCTCACGCTCTCAGCCGAGCTGGGGTATCTCGAACACCTGGCGCAGGTAGGCCATGTAACGCTCGTCGTCACACATGTTCTTGGAGGGCGTGTCGGACAGTTTGGCGACCGGCTGGCCGTTGCAGCGAACCATCTTGATGACGATCTGCAGCGGCTCGTAGCCCAGGTCGTTGGTCAGGTTGGTTCCGATGCCGAATGCCAGCTGGCAGCGGCCGTGGAATTGCTGGTACAGCTCGATCGTGCGCGGGACGGTCAGGCTGTCGCTGAAGATCAGCGTCTTGGTGCGTGGATCGACCCGGTTGCGAGCGTAGTGCGCCAGCAGCCGCTCGCCCCACTGGAACGGATCGCCGCTGTCGTGGCGCGCGCCGTCGAACAGCTTGCAGAAGTACATGTCGAAGTCGCGCAGGAAGGCGTCGAACCCATACACGTCACTGAGCGCAATGCCCAGATCGCCCCGATACTCCTTGGCCCAGGTCTCGAAGCCGTAGACCTGGCTGTCGCGTAGCCGCGGACCCAGCGCCTGGCAGGCCTGCAGATATTCGTGTGCCATCGTGCCCAGCGGCGTGAGACCGAGCTTCATCGCAAACAGCACGTTGCTGGTGCCGGCGAACTGGCCCACCACACCCGGCGCACTGCCCGCCCGCTGGTGCGTTCCCAGGCGCCCTGCCAGCACGCGCAATACCTCTTCCTGCCAGGCCTTGCTGAACCGGCGTCGGGTACCGTAGTCGGCGATCTTCAGATCCGCCAACTGCGGCCCGCGCAATTGCCCGATCTTCTCGTCCAGCCGCCGGCGCCCCTCCACCAGATCCGGCAACTTGCGGGTATTGCGGAAATACACCTCGTTGACGATGGCCAGCACCGGAATCTCGAACAGGATGGTGTGCAGCCAAGGGCCGCGGATCGTGATGTCGATCTCGCCCGTGGGCAGACTGGATACGGTGATGTATTTCTCGTTCAGCGAGAACAGGCCGAGGAAGTCGACGAAGTCACTCTTGATGAACCGCATCGAGCGCAGGTACGTCAGCTCAGGCTCGCGAAAATGCAAAGTGCACAGCAGCCGGATCTCTTCGCGGATCTCGTCGGCGAATGGCGCCAGGTCGAATGCCGGCGCGTCCGGCGCCGGTTGCGCTTGCGCGTTTCGGCACTTGAACCGGTATTCCACCTGTGCGCCCGGAAACTGATGCAAGACCGCCTGCATCATCGTGAACTTGTACAGGTCGGTGTCGAGAAGACTGGTGATGATCATGGCAAGAGTCAATAGCCGGCGGCAACAACGGTTCCGGCAGTGTACGGGAACCAGGGCGCTGAACCGGTGCAATGCACCATGGGATCCGGACGGCACAATCGACCCGCACACACCTGACCGCAACCCCGATCGCCAAGGAACTCGTTACGCGACGCGGCCTTTTGTGCCATTGAACTCGAGGACGCCGCGTTCGGCTTGTCCTACCTGCTGCTGGGCGACACCCTGCGACAACAAGTCACCTGCGACCGGATGCGGGATGAAGGCCCGCATCGGCTTACCTATGGCCCACGCCGCGTCCAGCGCGTGGGGCCGGGACGCCACACCCGCGGCGCAGGAACGGTCTGTTCGCATGGGGATGTTGGATGTGTCTGCGGACCCGGTGCATGGACAGCCTGACACGGCATTGGCACGCGTTGCTGCGCAGGCAGGCTTGTGGATCAAGCAAAGCCACAACATCCGCCAGCTCGCTTGCGCCCCCAGGGCGCCAGGCCATTTCAGCACTCGACGCGATGACGCCCTGATGACCAGCACAGGCTGACAGCGCATCTAGAAGACAGCATCTAATATGCTGCACCGCAACAAAAATGTCTTGCCAGACCCAACGATAACCCTATAATTCCGTCCATGCTGCACTGCAACATAGTCTGCTGATACAGGCTTCCGGCGCAGATACAGTTTCAAGATTCACCAACCCAACTCAGGAGAAATTCATATGATGACCGTTGAACAAGTCATGGCCTCCCACAAAGCCAACATCGAAACGCTGGTCGGCCTGACCAGCAAAGCCTTCGAGGGCGTCGAAAAGATCGTCGAACTCAACATGATCGCTTCCAAGGCAGCTCTGGCCGAAGCCGGCGACCATGCCAAAGCCGTCCTGAGCGTCAAAGACGCGCAGGAACTGCTGACGCTGCAATCGGGCCTGATGCAGCCCCTGGCTGAAAAAGCCGCCGCCTACAATCGCCACCTGTACGACATCGCTTCCGGCTCCGCAGCTGAGTTCACTCGCGCTTTCGAAGAGCAGGCCGGCGAGAATCAGAAGAAATTCATGGGTCTGGTGGACAGCGCTGCCAAGAACGCCCCGGCTGGCACGGAAACCGCGGTTGCCGTGATGAAAAGCACGGTTGCCGCCGCCAACAACGCTCTGGAATCGGTTCAGAAGGCTGTCAGGCAAGCTACAGAAGTTGCTGAAAACAACTTCAACACGGTGACCGCCACGGCAGTCAGCGCGACCAAGACCGCCGCCAAGAAGCGCTGATCTGTCGTTTGTTGCCAACACCGCCGCGGGAACAGTCTGACTTGGAGGGCAGCCTCTAGCAATCAAGGGAAAACCCTGACATACTCCGGCGGTATCGATATCCAATTTTCTGGTTGTCTCCTCGGGTCCTTTCGAAACCAACAGGTTCAGGGATCCCTTCAAGGCCTCGTTGCAAGACGAGGCCTTTTTTTTGCCGGTGTTTGAACACGCCGCGATGGCTGATTGCCTTGAGGCGCTGCGCGCAGAGCAGCTTGAGAACTGGTTTACCAGAGATAGAATTTTCTTGTGAACTCCAACACGACTGCGGCGGTCATCGTTGCCTTGCAGGCACTGGGCATGGCGCTTGCGTTTTTACTGGCGGACCGGCGATCACCAACCAGCCAGGCCTTGAGCTTCTTTCTTGCCTGCGCTGGGTTGTCGATCGCCATCGACGTGTTGTGGGTTATTCCCATGCGCCGCGAGTCGGGTATCGTGCCCTGGGAAGGGGTTCTTGCCCTGCCCCAGGCTCTGGCGGTGGCATCTGCGTTCGAGTGGGTGCTGCGGGTGCGTGAAACCATCCCGGCCGCCAACCTCCAGACCCAGGGCCCCAACCGGCTGCTGCGAATCGCGCAGGGCCTGGCACTGGTCTATGGTCTTGTTGCCGTAGCTTTTCCGGTCGAGCGCGCGATGCATTTCGGCAACCTGGTGCTGGATCCGGGTGAACGCGTGCATGGGTCATTCTGGTTGTTCTTCATTCCGCTGGGACTGTCGATCCTGATCGGGACCGTGGGGACCTTGTTCACACTGGTACGCCGGCCGGATCGCGCCGAGGTCCGGCGTCTGATTGCCTTCGCGATCGGGGCGCCGATCATGGCCGCCGGCATCGTGTTACCGCCCCATGTGGCGCCGCTCGCCACCTCCGTCGGTCTGCTGGTGTTGTTGGTCGGTTCGGTCCAGTACCATGTGACGCAGGGCCAGCGGGCGCAATTCCTGTCGCGTTTCCTGTCGCCTCAGGTTGCCCAGCTGGTGACCAAGCGAGGCCTCAAGAGCGCTACCGACGAAAAGACACTGGAGGTGTCGGTCGTGAGTTGCGACTTGCGCGGCTTCACCGCTTTTTCGGCCGCCACCTCATCCCGCCGGGTGATCGAGATCCTGCGCGAGTATTACGATGCGGTCGGCGTCGCAGCGGCTGCCTGCGGCGGCACGGTCAAGGACCAGGCAGGCGACGGTGTCCTGATCCTGGTCGGTGCGCCCATCGCGTTCGAGGATCATGCGCAGCGCGCGATTGAACTGGCGCGGCGTATCCGTGAAGTCGGCGTCGGCCTGACCCACCAATGGTCGAATCAGGAGATGCAACTCGGCGTCGGCGTCGGCGTAGCCAGCGGTTTCGTGACCGTGGGCGTGATCGGCGGTGCCTCGCGGCTCGAATACACCGCCGTCGGCTCGCCAGTGAACCTGGCCTCACGGCTGTGCTCGGAAGCCGCCCATGCACAGGTGCTGGTGGGCGAACGCACGGTCGAACTGCTCGGTTCAAATCCGTCGAACAGCCGGCTCGACGCTGGCCATACGCTGCACCTCAAAGGTTTCGCCGAACCGGTGCCAAGCTACGTGCTGGCTGCACTCTGAGGAGAGGGTGAGACGCAACCCCTCGGGAGGCCTGGCGAAGCCAGGGCTGGGGGCGCTTTTATTTCGTCGATCCGCTGTTGCGCGTCAGGAGTGCCGTCGTATTGGCCAGGCGTTCGGCGAGGTTGCGGATCAGTTCGATCGCCGCATCGGGGTTCTCGCGGATGACACTGCGGAACAATTCGGCCGAAATGCGCAGCACCTCGACGCGCGTCTTGGCCGTGGCGGATGCGGTGCGTGGCACCTGGCCGAAGATCGCAATCTCGCCAATGATGCCGTTGGGGCCAACCGTGCCGAGTGATAGAGGTTCCTGTCCGTTCGGCCGATCCACCGTGATCTCGATATCGCCCTCGATGACGACATAACAGGCGTCACCGGGGTCGCGCATATGAAAGATCTCTTGCCCAGCGCTGTAGTTCAATCTCTCACTGCTGAAACACAGCAGCTTCTGCTTGGCAGGCGCGATCTTGCTGAAGATCGGAAACCTGCGGATCAGTTCGACTTCCTGTTCCAGGCTCATCCACGTACTCCTAAGCCGACCCTTGGCCGGGATGCATCAATTTGTGCAGCATACCGCCGCTTCGCGATGCCAATTCTTCGAACCCACCTTGCTCCGCCAGGCGACCGCGGTCCATCACCAGCACCTGGTCGAAGTTGCGCGCCTGTTCGGCCCGGTTGAGCACCCAAACCACCGCGCAGCCCTTCCGGCTTTTTAGCACGCTTTTCAGAAGTCGGTCCTGCAGCTGTGGATCCATGACGGCAGTCGCCTGGTCCAGGATCAGCACGGTAGGACGTTTGAGCATGGCCCGGGCCAGCGCCACCTTCTGTCGATCCGGTGCCGAAAGGCGGCTGCCGCCGGTACCGACCTGGTAATCCAGGCCGATGCGCAACACCATCGGACGCAGCGAGAGTTCTTGCAAGATCTCATGCAGCAACGCGCCGATCTGCGCACCTCCCATGGCCTGCCCGCTGGCGATCTTGCCGAACAGGATATTGTCTTGCAGCGACGAGGCGTTGTTGTAGCGCTTCGGATCGAAGAATTCGATCGCTCCTTGCAGCTCGCTCGGCAAACCGGCAGCGAAATGCCGCCGCGCCTCGAGAATACGGCCTTCCAACGGCTCGTCGATCAAACCCAGCCGATGCTTGGTGACGATCAGCTTGAACGGCAGCCCCAGCAGCAAATTGCGATCGTCTTCGGCCACCCGTGCAAGTCCCGAGGATGCGACACGGGCGACAATGTCCTTGACACGTGGCAGGTCGTCGTACGCGATGAAGCTGAAGCGTTCGAACAACTCATGACCGGGCGGCAGGTCACTGAACAACTCGAGCATGGTCTCGGCCAGCTTGTGCCCCACGGCCAGCAGATCGTCATACAGGCGGCTCTCGAGCAACACCTGGCGCACATAAGGATGCATCGCCAGGTTGTCGGCGTTGAACATCTTGCCCACCGGCGTGCCGAAAAGCAGATTTTCGGCCAGGGTGGCATTGCGGTTGTAACGCGAGACATCGAAATGCTCGACCAGATCCGCCATTTCCGGCCGGCTCAGGCGCTCGCGCATCGTGTCACGTGCGCGCAGCATGCTCTGCTCGACCTGCGGGCTGTCACCCAGGCTCGCGGCGCTGCGCAAACCGATCTCGAACAGTGTCTCTTCCAGGTCGACAAGGCGAAGCAGTTCCAGCAGGCGCTGGTCCATCGTGTCTGCATCCTCGACCCCGGCGGCCGCATAGTCCAGCCATTGCGCGCCGATGTCGAGTGTGCAGTTACCCGCACGCGTCGATTCGCGCATCCACGCCTGGTGTTGGCGCAAGGCATTGCCTTCGTAGGTTGCGGGGCCGATCGGACGATGCTTGAGACCGTACAACATGTTCTCCCGCACGCTGATGGGGAACAGGTAGGCCGTAGCGCCGACGTAACCGGTGGCTCGGCCGGTGACCGCCTCGGGAGCGCGCGTCAGGTCGATGCCGCCCAGCTCCAGGCCCCCGCTGCTGGGCAGCTGAAGGCGAGCGAGCAGTTGTGCCAGTTCGCCACCGCCCGATCCGCCAGGCCCCACGATGGCGAGGTGCTGGTCCAGCGGCACCTCGAAGGTCACGCCATCGACAACCTTGGTGCCGGACTCGTCCAGCAGCGACACGTGGTTGGCGCGCAGGCTGCCCGAACGCGGTAGTTCCGGTGTATCGATGACGGCCAATTGCGCCTGTGGCGTCAGGTTGTCGACCGAGAACTGCTCGATGACCTGGCTGTACTTGATGCCGGCGTCCATGCGCTCCTGATCCCAGTCGATCAGTTCTTTCACGGGCCCTGGCAAGTCCTTGTATGCGGCGATGACCGCCACCAGCGCGCCGATGTCCAGACGGCCGACGATGGTCAGATAACCACCGACCAGGTAAAAGAGAAATGGCGTGATCTGCGACAGCAGATTGTTCAGGAACTTGATGAAGAACTTGCGCTGGAAATGTTCGAAACGGATCAGGAACAGCCGGCCCAGGCGTGCCGAGAACTCGGCACGTTCATAGTTGGCGGTGTCGTGCGCATGGATCTCGACTACGCCGTCGACGCATTCGGCCACCCGACCCGCGAGTTGGCGGGCAGCGATCTGGCGTTCGCGCGACAACTGAAGCAGCCGCAGCCGCAACTTCGGGATCACGACCGCCTGGACCACCACCATACTGAACGCGACCAGACCGAGATAAACATGCTGGAACAGGATGAAGAACAGCGCGGTCAGCGCCTGGCCGCCCAGGTACAGGGGCGTGATGATCGCCTCGCCGACAAAACCGCCCAGCGGATCGACCTCGTCCTTGATCATCGTTGCCATCTCGGCAGACTTGACGCGGCGAAAGGTCGGCAACGGGAAACGCAGGATATGGTCGAACAAGTCGTACCGCAGGCGCCGCAACATGCGCTCGCCCATCCAGCCCTTCATCGTGTTGATGCGCAACTTGATCAGGCCGCTGATGATGATCAGGGCCAGGAATGTCAGCGTCAGTGCGATCAGGTAATCGGTGCGTTCGAGTGCGAAGCCATCGAACACGGCCCATTGGTAACCGCCCAGGAAATCCGGCAGCGCGATGTGCAGGCGCAGGAAGTCGGCGGTGGAACCGGGGTTGGCGAAACCCTTGCCCTGGATCGGCTGGTTGATGATCATCTTGGGCAGATCCAGCGAGGCGTAATAAAACACCATCGACAGAACCACCAACGGAACGATCAGTAGCTGCTCGCGTTTGCTGTACCTGAGAATGAACCCAAAAAGGCGGCGTTCCATCCCGCGAAGCCTAGTTGTAGGGGTCGGCCGCGTCGCGCAGGCCGTCACCGAGGAAATTGAACGCAAGCACAACCACCAGCACCGGCAGAACCGGCAGCATCAACCACGGATACAACGCCACCACGTTGATGTTCTGGGCCTCGTTGAGCAACACACCCCAACTCGTGATCGGTGGTCGCAAACCCAGGCCCAGAAACGACAGCGCGGTCTCGCCCAGGATCATGCTCGGAACCGACAAGGTCAGGGAGGCAATCAGGTGGCTGGTGAAACTGGGCAGCAAATGCCGGCCGATGATCCGCGACGGCTTGGCTCCCATCAGCACTGCTGCCGTAGCAAAATCCTCCTCGCGCAGCGCCAGGAATTTGGACCGTACGGCGCGGGCCAGGCCAGGCCAGTCCAGCAGGCCCAGGATGATGGTGATGCCGAAGTAGATCAGGATCGGGCTCCAGGTCACCGGCAGCGCCGCCGACAGGGCCATCCACAGCGGCAACTCGGGGAACGAGCGCACCATCTCGATCAGGCGCTGGATCGAGTTGTCGATCCAGCCGCCGTAGTAGCCGGATATACCACCCAGCGAGATGCCGATCAGGAAACTCACGGCAATGCCCAGCAGGCCGACAGTGAGCGAAATACGCGTGCCGTAGATGATGCGGGAGAACATGTCGCGCCCCAGCCGGTCGGTGCCCATCAGGAAGAAGGTGCCGCCTTCGGCCGGACAGACCAGGTGCAGGCTCGCGTCGAACAGGCCCCAGAACCGGTACTCGTCGCCTTGGCAGAAAAAGCGCAGCGGCTCCACTTTGCTGCGGTCAGGCGTGAACTCGCGCTTCATCTTCTCCAGGTTCAGCTCCATGCTGTAGCCGTAGACGAAGGGCCCGACGAACTTGCCATCGTGGAACAGGTGCACGCTTTGCGGCGGCGCGAAGATGTGGGAAGAGTCACGCGTGCTGACTTCATAGGGCGCCAGGAACTCGGTGATCAGCGCCGAACCATACAGCAGGCCCAGGATCACCGCCGCGACGACCGCAATGCGGTGGCGCCGGAATTTCCACCACATGATGCGCCACTGCGACGCGCGGTAGAACTCCTCCTGCTCGGGCGTCAGCGTCTCGGCCGCATCGGGGTCGAATGGAGCCGTGGAGACATAGTGCTCCAATCGGGTGTTGTCGGCCGGCGCCGGGTTCATCGCATGACCCCGCAGTGGTACCGCGCCACCAGCCACCCCGGCCCTGGCGGCACAGTCAAACCGGGTCTGCTCATCGCACCGCTTCTCCACTCAGTCGGATACGCGGATCGAGTGCTGCCAGCAGCAAATCGGATACGAATACCCCCACCACCGTCAACAAGGCCAGAAACATCAGGAAAGAGCCGGCCAGGTATTGATCCTGGCTCTGCAACGCGTCGAGCAACATCGGCCCCTCCGTCTGCAGCGACAACACCACCGACACGATGGCCGAACCCGAGATCACCGCGGGCAGCAGGTTGCCGATATCGGCGATGAACGGATTGAGCGCCATGCGCAGCGGGTACTTGATCAGCAAACGGGTGTTCGGCATGCCCTTGGCACGCGCCGTCACCACGTATTGCTTTTGCAATTCGTCCAGCAGATTGGCGCGCAATCGCCGGATCATGCCGGCCGTGCCCGAGGTGCCGATCACGATGACAGGAATCCACAGGTGCGACAGCACCGACATGAACTTGGGCCAGCTCATCGGCTCCTCCAGGTACTGCGGATCCATCATGCCGCCGATGGACAAGCCGAATTGCACGTTGGCGAAATACATCAGCACCAGCGCGAGCAGGAAGTTGGGCGTCGCCAGGCCCAGATAACCGATGAAAGACAAGCTATGGTCGCCCCAGCTGTACTGGTGGGTCGCAGCATAAAAACCGATCGGGAATGCCACTGCCCAGGTGAACAGAATCACGGAGAAGTTGAGCACGAAGGACAACAACAACCGGTCCCCCACGACGTCGAGCACCGGTAGGTTGTATTCGAACGACCAGCCCCAGTCACCCTGCAGCAGCCCGGAGAAACCACGCTCCCCCGGCCAGAGGCCGACCCAGGCTGCGTATTGCTCGATGAAGGGTTTGTCGAGCCCGAACTGCTGGCGCAGGAACTGCGCTTTCTCCAGTGCCGCTGCGTCGCCCTGGCTGCGCAACTCCGCAATCTGGTTGGTCAGGTAATCTCCTGGCGGCAACTGGATGATGACGAACGTCACGAAGCTGATGACCAGCAACGTGGGAATCATCAGCAACAGACGCCGCAGCGTGTAGGCCAGCACCGGATCAGTTCCTGCGCTCGTCGGCGAACCAGAACGTATCGGGCCGGTAGATGCCCAGCAGAGCGCCCGGATCCCAGTTGTACAAGCCCTTCTCGGGTACGTTCTTGAGTGCGTTGTTGACCACTATCGGCTGCATCACATTGTTGACGATACCGATGGTGAACTGCTGGTCCGCATGGATTGCCAGCATGCGGTGCCAGATCTTGGCGCGTTCCTCGGTGCTCGCACCACGCCAGGATTCCCACAACTTCATCAGTTCGATGGCCAGCGGGAAATCGGGCGCCTCGCCTGACTTGCCGGCTGTATCGTAGTACTGGCCGAACTTGGGCCATTGCAACTGCGCCTGATCCTTGGGCGCCAGTTCGTCCGGCGCGGTATCGGCCGCCGGCATGCCGTTGTCCAGGCCTTGCCAGACCGACATCATGGCCTCGCCTGAAAATACCCGGTTGCGCAACAAGTCACGTTGCGAGGGCTTGCTGAACAGCTTGATGCCAACCTCGCGCCAGTTATCCCGGACCAGTTCGAGGACGTCGGTCTGCTCGGTGCTCTCGCCTGCGGTCTCCACAATGATCTCCAGCGGCCGGCCGTCCGACAGGCGGCGGATGCCATCCGCACCACGCTTGAGGCCGATCTCGTCGAGCAGCCTGTCAGCCGCCTTGCGGTCAAACTTGATCCACTGGGTCTGGTATTCCTTCTTGAACAACGCGCTTTCGGGTACGACCGTGTTGTTGCTTTCCGTGGCCAGGCCAAAATACAACACCTGGTTGATCTGCGCACGGTCGATCGCCATCGACATGGCACGGCGGAAACGCACGTCGCGAAACAGCTGGCGCCAAACCGGATCGGCAACGTTGAGGTTCGGATACAGCGCGATATGCGAACCCTTCGCGGTGCGCCAGAGATAGGTCTTGAAGTTGTTGGACTTCTCCGCCTTCTTCAGGAAGGTGTAGTTGCTGAACTGGATGTCGCGCGCCTGCAGGTCAGACTCTCCGGCTCCGGCCTTGGCCGGAATCAGCTTGCCGTCAATAACCGGCATCACGACCCGGTCGATATAGGGCAGCTGGCGTCCGGCCGGGTCGACCCGGTGGAAAAACGGATTTCGTACCGAGACGAAGCGATCGGCCGGAGGCTTGGTGGTGTTGATCCAAGGTTGCAGTGTCGGCAACTTCGGATTGTCGAACTGGTACATGTTGTCTTCGCGGTTATGAATCGCGGCCCAGCTGCGTTTGCCAGGCTCGGCCTTCTCAGCCTCCACCACCTTGGGCGAGTACTTCTTGTGGAACTGCTTGAGATAGTGTGCCGGACGGTAGATCAGCAACGGTGAGGCCGCGGCCATCAACGGCAGGAAGTCCGGATTCGGCTTGGACCAGGTGTAACGCACGGTCGTCTTGTCCAGGTATTCGACCTTGGGAGGCTGACCGTCGATCAGCAGCGCCGCCGGCGGCCCGGCGGGGCTGAGATCTTTATCGTTGGCGACGTCTTCCCAGAAGTAGCGAAAATCCTCACTGGTAAACGGCTGCCCGTCCGACCACTTGTGACCCGCGCGCAACTTCATCGTGAAGACTTTGTCGTCCTTGGCATCGACGTTTTGCAGGATGTCGGGCACCAAGGCCAGGTTGCGGTCGTACCCCACGAGCCGCGCATATCCGTAGACCACCATCATGCGCACGTCACGGGCACGCCCGATCAGCATATTGAGCGTACCGCCATGCTGCCCTGGCTCCAGCGACTTGCCGTCCATCGTCACCACCAGCGGGTTCTCTGGCAGCCGGGCCTTGACCGGCGGCAGCTTCTTGGCAGCGACATCATCGCGCAGCATCGGCGTTTCCACCAGCGTCGCTGGCGGCGCGGCATGTGCCAGTGCCGCCGTCAAGATCAGCATGGCCGACAGCAGGCAATGCCTGGGGAGACTGCGCCCGAGGCGCACACGATGCGAATGCAGGATCATGACTTCAGCTCCGAGATATCGACGTCCGCGTGGGCGCGGACAAAATGCTGGTTACCGACATCGATCATGCCAACACGCTGCGATCCGTCAAGACGGTACGGCATCGGCCAGGCCGAGGGCATGGACGCCTTGCCTTCCATCAGCGCGTCGAAGTCGAGTTTGCGGTTCAGGTCCGGGTCTGGCACCGCGGCCAACAGCGCGCGGGTGTAAGGGTGCATCGGGTTGGCAAACAATTCGTCGAATGGCGCCACCTCAACCAGTCGGCCCGCACACATCACCGCGATCCGGTCCGCGATGTAGTGGACCACTGCCAGATTGTGCGAAATGAACAGATAGGTCAGGTTGCGCGCCTGGCCCAGGTCCAGCAGCAGGTTGAGCACCTGGGCCTGCACCGACACGTCGAGCGCCGAAACCGGCTCGTCGCAGATCAGCAGATCCGGACTCAGCGCCAGCGCGCGCGCGATCCCGACGCGCTGGCGCTGCCCGCCAGAGAAGCTGTGCGGATAACGCCGCAGGTGACGTACGTCCAGCCCGACCAGGGCGATCAGCTCCTTGACCCGCTCGAAGCGTTCGTCGGCGTCGCCAATGCCATGGATGACCAGCGGTTCGCTCACGATGTCGAACACCGTCATGCGCGGATTGAGCGAGCCGAACGGGTCCTGGAACACGAACTGCACCCGGCGCCGGTACTCGAACAACTCGGTGCCCTCGAGCTTGAGCACGTCGCGCTGCTTGCCTCGGTCGTTGAAGATGATCTCGCCACTGTCGGGCATGCCCGCGCGCAGGATCATCTTGGCGGTCGTGGTCTTGCCGCAGCCGGACTCGCCAACCAGCCCCAGGCATTCGCCAGGCGCCACGTCGAAGCTCACGTCATCGACGGCAATCGTCTCGCCACCAGGCTTGGGGCCAAACAGCGAGGTCTTGCGCGTCGAGAAGCGCTTGTTCAGGTGACGCACCGACAACATCGGCTGCAGCGCGCCCACGGTATGCGGTGGATGCGCATGCGGCTGCGTCAGGTGCCCCGACATCACCTGAATCTCGCGGATCGGCGTCAGCCGCTCGCCGGGTTCCATGTTGAAACGTGGCACCGCGCGCAACAAGGCCTTCAAATAAGGGTGGCGCGGGTCCTTGAACACGTCCTCCAGCATCCCCGCCTCCATCACCTTCCCGTGATAGAGCACGACCACCTCGTCGGCCATGTTGGCGACAATGCCCAGATCATGCGTGATCATCATCATCGACATGTGCAGATCGCGCTGCAACTGCTGGATCAACTGCAGGATCTGCGCCTGGATCGTGACATCCAGCGCTGTCGTCGGTTCATCGGCGATCAGCAATGCCGGTCGGCACACCAGCGCCATCGCGATCATGGCCCGCTGACGCAATCCGCCTGACAACTCGAACGTGTAGGAGTGCTCGGCCCGGACCGGATCGGGGAACCCCACCAGGCGCAGCATCTCGACCACCGCGGCGCTCCGTTCGGCCTTGCCAATACCACTTTGGTGCAGGGCCAGAGCCTCGCCGATCTGGTTGCCAATCGTGTGGAGCGGCGACAACGCTGTCATCGGCTCCTGGAAAATGATGGATATCGTTCCGCCACGAATGGCCCGCATTTGCTGGCCACCCATGTCCAGCTGGGCAATATCGACGACGCTGTCGGGGGTGCGTGGGTCGCGCAGCTCGATCGATCCATGCTCGATGCTCGCAACCTTGGGCAAGATGCCCATGATCGACTGCGCAACGATGGACTTTCCCGATCCCGACTCGCCCACCAAAGCCATGGTGCGTCCGGCCAGAATCCGGAACGAGACTCCATCGACCGCCTTGACCACGCCAGCGTCGACTTTCAGGTAAACCTTGAGATCCCTGACCGTTAATACGTTAGACATGTCCAGTTGAGTGTGACACCCGTTACGCCTGCCTCATCCATGCTTGCGGAAACCAGCCAATCGACCTCGAATGCCGTATCGTCAAGCCCCATGAGCGCCCGCAACCGCGACAGTTCGGGCCGAGTATAGAAGATGCAATTCGATCGACGCCCCGGTGTTTGCCCCCGGTTGGCACCGAAAACAACAGTCACGTCACTGCACGGTCGGCGAAACCGAACAAGCTGTCCGCGGCCTGCCACGCCACCCCACCCTGGCTGCGTGTCTGCTCGAACAATTGCGCCAAAAAGCGCCAGCAGGCGTCATCGTGCGCCAGGTGATGGGTCAACCAGCCGGTGGCCTCGTCGGGGTCTGCACGGCCTTCGCGGCGGGCCTGCAGATGGGCGGTCGCGGCGCACAGCGCAGCCTCCTCGCCGACAAAGCCGCGCGATCCGCGCCAATCGATGATGTCCACGTGGGTGTTGACCTGTACCGTGCCGGTAGCTGCCGCCGCATTGCGCGGGCCGAAGCGGCTCAGCCCGCGGTAACCGGCACCGGCAAGCCGGGCCGGCAGGTCGATCGAGCCGATGCGATTCCAGGGCGGCACCAGTACCGGCAACGTGACCGGACTGGCGATTTGCGCAAGCCCCTGGCGCAGTCGCAAAAGCGCATCGGCCACTGGCTCCGAAGCGGGGAACTCCGACTTCTTCTCGCCTATGCCAGTGCGCCGCGTGTGGTCGGCGCCATGCTGCAGGATGCGGACCCAGCGGGCGTCCTGCGCCAGTACCTGGTTTTGCACACCACGCGGGATCACCGCCAGTGCCAGCGGCACCTGTGCGGATACCGACAGGCCGACCAGCCGCGCCAAGGCCGGATCGACATGGCAGGCATCGTCGTCCCGCCACCAGAACTCAACGGTGCGACCGGCATCCTGCCAGCGCGCGATCTCGTCGAACAACCTTGACCAGTGCGATGTCATCGAAACCCTTTCATGCCTGCCCGTGCGACATCCAGCCCCGGACCAGGCGCGCGCTGACATTGGCGCCATCGAGCCGCAGCGATCCCGGCGCTTGCGGTGCGCGCGCGGCGGCAACGTCGATCGCCATCGCCAGGGCCGCCGGTGTCAGGGCAGCCTCCTGTATCAGCCCGATCCAGCCGCGCTCGGCCAGCACGCTTGCGCGCAGAGTCTGCTCGCTCTCCGAGCCGCCGGCGAACGGAACCATCACGGAGCGGGCTGCGGCCTGCAAGGTCTCCATCACGGTGTTGTAACCCGCTTGGCTGACGGACAACCGGCAGCGGCGCAGCAGCTGCGGGAAGTCAGAGCGATTGCGCTCGACGACCACGCCATCGCCGTGCAACGCAGTGGCCAACGCAACAAGGTCCGCGAATGCCCCGGCACCGACACCCGCGCCCGCCAGCACGCGCCAGCGAAGGTCTGCCACCTGCGTCAACGCCCGGGCACGGATTGCCGTCTCGAGCAGCGCCAGGCCAACCGCACCACCACCGGCCGATACCAGCACCTCGTCGTGACCGTGCACCACTTCG
>CAZADK010000003.1:0-11268 GCA_964483855.1 uncultured Rhodoferax sp. | reverse complement strand
GTGACCGTGCGCCGCGTCGTGACCGTGCGCCGCGTCGTGACCGTGCGCCGCGTCGATCAGCGCGCCAGAGCCAGGGGTCGGCGCATCGACAACATAACCGGTGTAGTGCAGGCGCGTGCCCAACGCGGGTACATGCGCAAAGGTGCGCTCGAATGGCAGCAGGGACGGGTCCCCGTGCACCAGCACATGGTCAAAATACCGGTCGAACAATTCCAGCATGCGCTGCTGGCGTAGCGGGTCTTTCGTTCCTCCACCGAGTACATCGCGCACCGATGACACGATCACCGGTGGACGCGGTGCCTGCCGGGCCGCGTCCAGCAACGGCAGCAACTCGAAGCGCATCTGGCGCCGGCCGAACGGAAACAGCTCGACCAGCAGCAGCTGCGGATCGATCTCGCGCCACAGCGCCAGCAGGGTATCCCGGCGCAGCTGGCGCAGCGCCTCGTCAACCGGTTGCCCCCGGGCATCGACCAGCGCCTTGAAGCCCAGATCGGCGGCAGCCACCGGCGGCAACTGAACCCAGCGCGCGCCCGAAGGCAGCAATCCCGGAACCGGCAAACCGCCACTGACCAGCGTCACCGCCAGACCGGCCTGGGTCATTGCGTCGGACAACAAAACGGCACGCTTGAGGTGGCCGGTGCCCAGCAGATGCTGAACATAGACCATCACACGGGGCTGGTTCATGGTTGCCGACCTGCATCGACGGCCCCGACCAGCGGCAGGTTCAGCCGCTGCAGCGTCGGCATTCCGTGTTCATCGAGCGTGAAAAGCTGCAGCGCGTTCCAGTCCAGCTTGGCGGGCGGCTTGCCCAGCATGTCCCACCCGGTGGCCTGGGCAAAGACGACCCGCATCACGCCACGGTGCGTGACCGCCAGCGTCGGTTCGCGCAGCGCGGCACGTTCTGCCAACCAGGGCAGCACACGTTGCCAGACCAGCCGTGGGCTCTCGCCCGCGGGAGCCATGAAGTCCCAGCCACGCGCCTCGTTTTCAGCCATCGCGGCGCCCAATTCCGCCCGTAGATCGGCCAGTCGGCGGCCCTCCCACTGGCCCCAGGCCATTTCGATCAGGCGCGGCTCGATCGTGGGCGCGGCCAGTCGCAGCTGCGCCACGGTCTGGGTGCACCGCGCAAGCGGGCTGGTGAACACCCGCAACCCGGCGCACGATGGGGGCAGGCTGCGCTCGGCCAGCACGGCAGCCGCCGGCTCGGTCAGGCCGATATCGGTGCGTCCCTGGACCCGATTGACGCGGCTCCAGGGGGTCTCGCCGTGCCGCAACAACGCCAGCGTGACCGTCACGAATGCGCCACCCTGATAGCGAACCGGGCAGTGGCCGGGCCGGATCGGGCATCGGGATCGATGTCCCACGGCCCGAGCAGTTGACGCAGGTTTTCTGCGGCTTGCGCCAGGCTGCGCTGCTGATCGACGAACTGCGCGGCTGCGCGCCCCATCGCGGCGCACAAGGACGCGTCCGACAACAACACGCGCGCGCACGCCGCCAGCGGCTGCGGGGCAATCGCGTCGGCCAGCAGACCGGTAACGCCATCCTGCACCACGTCCGGCACGCCGCGCGAGGCGCATGAGACGACGGCCGTGCCTGCAGCCTGGGCCTCGAGCATCGCCATGCCATACGCCTCGTTGACCGCTGGCCAGATGCACAGATCGGCGGCGGCGTACACGGCCGCCATCGTGCGCGCATCGCAGGCACCCAGAAAATGCGCCCGGCCCGAGGCCGCCTGTGACAACAGCGCCTCGACTTGCGCGCGCGCCGCGCCGTCGCCGGCCACCAGCAATTGCCAAGGCAAGTCCGGCAGCAGGGCCAGGGCCTGAGCCAGCACGCTGTAAGAGGCCAGCTTGTCGCCCGGCCGCATCATGGCAGCCACCACCATCCAGGGCTGGTCATCCGGCAGCCCGCAGGCCGATCGCAGCCGGGCGCGCAACCATGTGCGCTTGCGCGCGGCGCGCTGATACGGCGTCGGATCGAGAAACGGCGGCAGGCGTTCGATCCGGGTGTGCGGCGGCGCCACCAACCGCAAGCCTGGCACGTCGTGGGCGGTCGGACACAACAACAGATCGGCCCGCTGCAGCGCCTCCAGCACCGCGCCCTCCCCCATCGCCCACGGGCCGCTCAGGCGCTTGGGCGCATGGGATGCCTCGGCGACCACGTAAGGCATGCCGAGCGCTGCGCATACCGCGGGCCCCAGCCAGTCCGGCGCCTTGTAATACAGGTGGTAGGTGAACCAGAGATCGGGACGTGAGCGGCGGCTGCGGTCACCCCAGCGCCGGATCAGGTCCTGCGCGGCGTCAAGTCCTGCAGTGCGCACTGCCTGCTGGTGCGCCAGGTCTCCCGTGCGGTCGAACGCGCGCAAGTCCGATACCAGTTCGACGTCGTGTCCCGCCATCCGCAAGGCGTCCATCAACAGGCGGGCCACCCGCCTGTCACCGGAGGCCGTGGGATGGGTCGGCGCCTTCAGCGGCGCGTAGAAGGCGATGCGCATGGGTCATTGTAGAAGCCGGCACAGTTCAACCGCATGCCGGCGAACCGTACAATCCCCGTCCGGCGGGACCGCATACGACGCTGCCAATGAACGCCGTTCACCGGCGGCACTCCCCTGTTTTTTCACCGGCGCTGTTTCCATGTGCGGCATCTTTCTTGTTCTCGAGCGCGGCCGCACGGTCGACACTGTCCGTGCCCAGGCGGCAACCGCGCGCCTGCGCCACCGCGGTCCCGACGGACGTGGGCACGACTGCTTCGACTGGCAGGTTCCGACGGCCGACGGCCCGGTCCTGGTATCCGGGTTTCTCGGCCACACCCGGCTGTCCATCCTGGATCCCTCGGCCCGCTCCGACCAGCCGTTCCGACGGCACCAGCACACGCTGGTCTACAACGGCGAGATCTACAACTTCCGTGCGCTGCGCCATGCGCTGGCACGTGATGGCGCAATTTTCGACACCGAAGGCGATACCGAAGTCCTGCTGAGCCTGCTGGCGCATGAAGGTGTGCAAGGCCTGAACCGGGCCAACGGCATGTGGGCACTGTGCCTGCTCGACGCGCACCACTACCGGCTGACCGCTGCGCGTGACCGCTACGGAAAAAAGCCGCTGTTCTATTACCGGGATGCGCACACGGTGTGCATGGCGTCGGAGATCGGCCCGCTACTGCACTACCTGGATCGGCGAGCGGGCATCGTGGCAGCCGACCTGGACAATTTCCTGCGCGACGGCTGGGCGTTCCCGCACGCCGATGGCGCAACCCATCTGCACGGCATACAGCAGGTGCGCGCCGGCTGCGCCCTGGTGATGGATCTGCGCGCATGGGGCTGGAGCGAGCAGCGCTACTTCGACCTGGCAACCCATGTGGCGCAGGGTGAACGCGATCCCGAGCGGCTACCGGAGTTGCTGCGCGACGCAGTCTGCGCACGCCTGGTGGCGGACCGCAAGGTCGGCCTGCTGCTCTCCGGTGGTGTCGACAGTTCGCTGATCCTGTCGGTGCTGGCCGACCAAGGACTGACCGACCAAGTGACCTGCTTCACCGGCGACGCCGGCAAGAGTGACGATGCCCGCTTCGCCAGCGTCTGCATCGAGCAACTGGGCTTGCGCGCGGTCAACCTGCCGCTCGACTACGGGAACGCCAGCATGGACGGCTTCCTGCAGGTCTGCCGGCACCAGGAGAAACCGTTTCCGTTCATCGGCAATGCGCTGGCGATGCCGCAGTTGTACGCGCATATCGCCAGCCACGACGTTCCGGTGGTACTCGATGGCACTGGCGGCGACGAGGTGTTTGCCGGGTATTGGGATCGTTACTTCCGCTTTGCCGCCCACGAGGCCCTGCTGGCCGGCGACAACGCCTGGATCGCCCAGGTGCAGAACGACAACGCCGACGATCCGCGTCTGCGCGAGATCATCGCGAAGGCGCTGGCCGACATGGCGCCGGGACACGAGATGCCCGCTCGCGCCAGTGGCATGACCCGCAGTGCCGAGGACCCCGCGGACCTGGATGACTTCGTACACGCCGATCTGCGGGACGCACCGGAGCGCGACGTGCTGGCGGGCTTTCGTGGCACCTTGGCCCAGGCCCTGGTGCTCGATGCCGGCAGGGGCCGGCTGCACGAATGGTTGTGGCAGAACGACCGCAACGCGATGATGTCGGGAATCGAAAATCGCAGCCCGCTGCTGGACTGGCGCCTGGCGCCCTACATGGCCAGTGGTTACCGCAACGGTTTCTCAGGGCGATGGAACAAGCCGCTGTTGCGCGGCGCATTTCCGGTGCCGCTCCCGACCCAGTGGCGACGCGACAAGCAGGGTTTCCGCTGGGTCTACCACCGCTTTTTGCGCAACCACCGCGATCAGGTGCTGGAACTGATCGCGGCGTCAAACGTCCTGCCCGAACGGGTGGACACAGCCCGCTTGCTCGATGCGGCGCGGCGTGACCCGGCCTACCTGGGCAGCAGCCTGCTGCACCGGATGTTGTGTATCGCCGGTCTGGAGCACACTGGCGCCATCGACGACATCGCCGCCCGGCACTGAGCGCAGGTTTCAGGCTCCGGTGGTGCGCGGCGGCAAACCGAACCTGGCGGCGAGTCGGTCCAGGTTGCCCTGCAAACCGAATTCGGCGCTGACACGCAAGCGCCCGGCTTCGGCCAGCGTTTGGCGGCGCGCTGGATCACGCATCAGCGCCTCCAGCGCCCGAGCCAGCGCCGGTGGGTCCTGTGCAGGCACCAGCACGCCGGTCTTGCCGTCGATGATCAACTCATGGATCGCGGACACATCGGTGGCAACCACCGGTACCGATTGGCTCTGCGCCTCCATCAGCACATTGGGCAAACCGTCGCGGTCACCATCCTGCGCAATCCGGCTGGCCAAGGCAAAAAGATCGGCCGACCGGTACAGGGTGAGCAGTTCGCCTTGCGCCATCGCGCCGCGCCATTGAACACGCTGAGCCAGGCCCAATGCGGTGGCCTGCTGCTCCAGTTCCTTGCGCAGCGGACCACCACCGACATGCACCAGGCGCCAGTGCAAGTCCTGCGGCAGCAGCGCCAGCGCGTCGAGCAGGATGTCGGTACCCTTCTTCTCGACCAGGCGACCCACGGACAAGATCGTCACCGGATCGTCTGCGGCTGCGCCATCACGGGGCAGGCGCGGCTGGCTTGGAGCAGCGAATCGATCCAGGTCCAGGCCGTGGTACACCAATTCGACCCGCCCGGGCGGCGCGAGTGCAGCCAGGTAGTCGCGGTTGGTGGCGGTGCAGGTAACCAGCCAATCGCAAGATGCGAGCTTGCCACGCAGTTCCCATTGCGGCGAGGTCCAGATGTCCTTGGCATGGGCCGAACCCGACCAGGGCAGGCCGCGGATGATGGCGCAATACCGCACGACCGAGGCCGGCGTGTGCAGGAAATGGGCGTGCACCCGAACAACGCCCGGTGGCAGTTCGGCGGCCAGCACCAGGGCCTGGCCAAAACGCCGGATGCGATTGGCAGTGCGGTCGCGCCACAGGTCGCGCAACCATTGCCAACGCGCCTGCGCAAAGCCGGGTCTGCGACGTACCTGCCACCACGATCGCAGTACCCGCATCGGATCGTCGCGCAGGTACTCCGGCAGGTACATCACCGGCGCGCGGATACTGGCGTGGATGGGATGGACCTGGGAATCCGTCGGGTGGCGCAAGGAGGCAATCAGGATCGGCAGACCGCGCTGCTCCAGCGCGGCGATCTCCTGCGCGATGAAGGTCTCCGACAGCCGCGGATAACCCTTGAGTACAAAAGCGACCTGGCCTGGCACGCCAGGGGGAGCCCCTTCAACCAATACGCGCCACCCGGTCATCGGCCACGTTATCGTCCCTTTGTATCCAGGGCTCAACCAGCTTGACCACATTGGTCAGCCCTTCGAGCAGGCCCGGCACCACCGCCTTGGACGGCAAGGGCTGGCGCGGCAGGGCACGCAGCGCGTTGGCCATGACGGTCGGGTCGCGTGCGCCGTCTTCCAGCAGCATGCTCACCAGCCCCAGTTTGGCGGCACTCGATGCGCGGATGAACTGTTCAAGCCGTGGCTTGGTGCGTGGAATGATCAGCGCGCGCTTGTCCAGGGACAACACCTCGCAAAAGGTGTTGTAGCCACCCATCGCGACGACTCCACTGGCGCCAGCCACCAGCGCCTCCAGGTTGTTGTGGAAGGTGATGGCGTCCACGCGCTTGAGCCTCGCAGCCCGGTTCATGAACTCGGTCTGCCGCTCGGGCTGCATGAACGGGCCCAGCACCAGCAGTGCCGGATACGGCAGCATTGCGTCATGTTCGTAGGCGCGCAGAACCCAGTCGATCAACTCCTCGCCGTCACCACCGCCACCGGTGGTGACCAGGATGTACGGCTTCTTGGTGATCTCGGGCAGACGCGGTGGCGCGCCGCCGGTGGACACCTCGCGCGCCAGGTAGCCGGTGTAGGTGATCTTGTTGCGCACACTGGCTGGCAGCGTGATGCCATCGAGTGGCTCGCAGATCTGTGGCAGGCCATAGATCCAGATTTCGTCGTACAGATCACGCAGCGCGGGAAGCACCTTCTTGCGCTGCCACTCGGGCGCCAGCAGCTTGGGCTCGTCCATCACGTCGCGCAGCCCCATGACCAGCCGGGTGCCGCGCTGCTTGAGCAACTGCAAGGTCTCGAGCACCTCGCCACGCATGCCCAGCGGCTCCTTGTCGACGATGAAGATGTCTGGATCGAACGCCTCCGCGGTATGGCGGATGATGGAGGCGCGCATGGTGAGCATCTGTTCGACGTCGATATGCAGATTCAACGGCGTGTACTCGCCGTTGCGCAGCTTCACGACACCGGGAACACGGACAAAATCGACACGGGAGCGGAAATCGAAGCTGCCGATGATCGGCGAACCGGAGAGAATCAAGACCGACAGATGCTTGAAGTGGTCGACCAGCGCGTGGGCAATCGTTCTGCAGCGGCGCAGGTGGCCCAGACCGAAGGTGTCGTGGCTGTAGATCAGGATGCGGGTGTCTTTGCGATCTCGCTTCATCATGCGCTCCGTTCGAGTCGTATCGCTTCCTGAATGTTGTGTAACGCGGTGCCCTGGCCTTGAGCGAACGGAAATTATAGATCTGCCGTTTTGCCGTCCAACCGCCGACCGAAGACGTCAACCGCGCTAGCATTCGGCCCATGTGTTCCCGTTGTCCACATACGAAGCCACCGGCCGGCCCTTGGGTGTATCTGGCAGGAACCAGGCCGCCGATACTGACCTGCCATGCAGCACACCACTGAGCATCCATCCACTGGCTGGCTGGACGCGGCACGCGTGCGTCGGATCCGGCTGTATTCAGGCCTGGTCCTGTTCTGCTTCGTCAGCACCCACCTACTGAACCACGCACTCGGCCTGATCTCGCTGCAGGCCATGGAGGCCGGTCGAGGGTTGTTCATCGCGGTATGGCGCAATCCGGTCGGATCGATGTTGTTGCTGGGTGCCTTGCTGCTGCACCTGCTGCTGGCCCTGTGGTCGATCTACCTGCGGCGGCACTTGCGCATGCCACTGTGGCAAGCCATCCAACTGGGCCTCGGCCTGCTGATACCGACGGTGCTGGTGCAGCACACGGTATTCACCCGGGGCGCGTGGGCGGCTTATGGCTACCAGGACAGCTACACCATGGTGGTGCTGTTGTTCTGGCAGCTGCGCCCCGACCTGGGTCTGTGGCAAAGCGCGTTGGTGCTGGTGACATGGACACACGGGTGCATCGGCATCCACTACTGGTTGCGCATGCGACCGTGGTACCGGCCGGTCGCAATGGCGCTCTACACGATGGCCATCACGCTGCCGCTGCTGGCATTGCTGGGTTTCGCCCAGGCGGGACGGTATGTGTCGGTGCTGGCACGCGATCCGCAGTGGATGCGCCAGTTGCAGCAGGACGCCCTGGTACCCGACGCCGCCGCCCTGGCCGCGTTGACAGAGATCCGCGATGGCACCTGGTTGTTGCTGGCCGGACTGCTGACGTTCACTTTGCTGGCACGTGCGCTGCGGCAATGGCGTGAGTCTGCGCGCTCGGTGCGAATCCACTACCCCAATGCCCAGGTGGTTACCGTGCCACGAGGATTCTCGGTGCTCGAATCCAGTCGCCAGGCCGGTATCGCGCATGCGTCGGTTTGCGGCGGTCGGGGGCGCTGCTCGACCTGCCGGGTGCGGGTCCACGCGAACCCTGCCAGCCTGCCGGCGCCCAGCGACGCCGAAGCACGGGTGCTGGCGCGGGTGGGCGCAGGCGATCATGTCCGTCTGGCCTGCCAGTTGCGTCCCATTCACGACCTGCGCGTGACACCGTTGATTCCACCCAGCGTACCGCCAGCCCTGGCATGGAGCCAGGGCCAGCTGATGGCAGGAGAGGAGCGCGAGGTCTGCGTGTTGTTCGCGGACCTGCGCGGGTTTACCCGCTTGTCCGAGCAGCGCCTGCCGTATGACGTGGTGTTCCTGCTCAACCGGTACTTCGAGGCGGTCGGTGACGCCATCGATGGCGCCGGCGGCGTGGCCAACCAGTTCACCGGCGACGGCGTGATGGCCTTGTTCGGGCTCGACGCAGGTATCGAACAGGGCGCGCGCCAGGCCTTGCGGGCCGCTCAGGCGATGCAGTCGGCCATGCAGCGCCTGAGCGACGACCTGCATGAGGAACTGGTCAGCCCGCTCAAGCTGGGCATCGGCATCCACAGCGGGCCGACGGTCGTCGGACACATGGGGCGTGGTGTCGCCACTTACCTCACGGCAGTCGGCGACACCGTCAATACGGCCAGCCGCCTGCAGGACCAGACCAAGCAGTTCGACTGCGAACTGGTGGTGTCGGCGCGGGTGGCTGGCCAGGCCGGCGTGGACGTTGCCGGGTTTCGCCATGAACAGGTCATGGTGCGCAACCGTGCCGAGGCGATCGACATCGTGATCTTTCCGGTCGTCCGGGACCTGGCCCTGCCCGCCGCCAGTGCGTGAAGCCAAGCCGTGCAGCGTGCGGGCTTGCCGACGACACGCATGAGGAAACGCCGGGCCGCCCCATGTTTCCTCGCAGCCCCTTGGGGGGCCTGGCGAAGCCAGGGCTGGTGGCGATCTCAGGGTGCGGATCATTGCATCATGCTGGAGAGGCGGGCCTTGTAGGCTGGCAAGGCAGCCAGCATCGCGGCGCGCCCGGCCTCGATCGAGCGCTTGCGCGCGGAAAAATCGGCGCTTCCCACGCCCTGGAGTACCGGCTGCACGACCACGTCCGCGTGGCGCAACTCCAAGGCGTTGATGCTCTTGCCCATGATGGCAAAAGACTGCAGCATGACCTGCAACACGCCATCAGCTGTGTTGTTCTGTGGGATGTTCGAGATGTCGACCGCGATCACCAGGTCGGCGCCCATCTGGCGCGCGTACCGTACCGGGACTGGCGCGACCAGGCCACCATCAACATACTCACGGCCCGCGATACGCACCGGTTGGAACACCGATGGCACAGCGCTGGAGGCGCGCACGGCGGTTCCGGTATCGCCGCGCCGGAACAAGATGCCATCGCCCGAGTGCAGGTCGGTGGCCACGATGCCCAGCGCAATGTCCATGGCCTCGATCGGACGCCCGCCAACCTGGTTATTGATGTACCGCGCGATCGCATCCCCGCGCAGCAGACCGCGCCCGAATAGTGGCAATGTCCAGTCCGTCAAGCTGGCCTCCTCCATGGACTCGGCAATCTGCTGCAACTGAGCACCGCTGCGCCCGCTGGCATAGATGGCGGCCACCACGCTGCCCGCCGACGTGCCGACAACGACGGACGGGCGGATACCGGCCTCTTCCAGCACCTGGATCACACCCACATGCGCGAAACCGCGTGCGGCACCACCGCCCAGGGCCAGGCCGATCCGCGGCGCGGGCTTGACGACCGGTGGCGGTGGCGCGGGCGGTGCCTCGACCCTGTAGGCTGGCGGCGCCGGACTGGCGCATCCTGCCAACACCAATACCAGCAGCCAAAAGCTGACCGACAGCCAGATGCCAGGCCGAGCCGTGCCGCTGCGAACGGTTCGGCGTGCTGCCAACGGCGCCGTTATCGTATCGAGCAGTATTTTCATGAGCACATTATCTTGCCATCGCCAAAAAGTTATTGCGAATGATTCGCGTTTGTTTTATCATCCACAAATCAACCTTACCCACAACCTGTTTCTCCCCATGCCCTATCTCACACTGCCCCGCAAGTCCGTCATCGTTGCCGCGAGCCTGCTCGCGGCTGCCAATCTGGCCCATGCACAGAGCAACGAACTGAATATTTATTCGGCGCGCCACTATCCGACGGATGACGCCCTGTATTCGGACTTCGCCAAGGCCACCGGCATCAAGATCAACCGGGTGGACTCCGACGATGCCGGCATTCTGGCGCGTCTCAAGGCCGAAGGCACGGCGTCGGCCGCCGACGTGATCCTGCTTGTCGATGCAACACGCCTGTGGCGCGGCGAAGCCGACGGCCTGTTCCAGGGCATCCGATCGCCCATCCTGGACCAAGCCATCCCGGCACAACTGCGCAGCCAGCCGGATGCCACCGGCAAGACCGCGTGGTTCGGATTTTCCACCCGCGCCCGGGTCATCGTGTATGACAAAGCGAAAATCCGCAGGGACGATATCGACACCTACGAAGAATTGGCAGACCCGAAACACAAGGGTACGGTTTGCATACGCTCGGGTTCACATCCGTACAACCTGTCGCTGTTCGGCGCCGTCACGGAACACCTGGGCGAGCAGAAGGCGGAACAGTGGCTGCGCGGCATCGTCGCCAACCTTGCGCGCTCGCCCAAGGGCGGCGACACAGACCAGATCCGCGGCGTTGCCTCCGGCGAATGCGCCATTGCAGTCACAAACTCTTATTACCTGGCCCGTCTGATGCGATCGGACAAACCGGAGGACAAGGCCGTCATCGACCGGATTGGCGTCGTGTTCCCAAACCAGTCGAGTTGGGGGACCCATATCAACATCGCCGGCGGCGCAGTGGCCCGCAATGCAAAGAACGCCTCCAACGCGGTGAAGTTCCTGGAATACCTGGCCAGCGCCTCGGCACAAAACCACTTCGCCAACGGCAACAACGAATGGCCTGCCGCAACTGGCGTCGAGATCAACAATCCGGCGCTCAAGGCCATGACCGGCGGTGGGTTCAAGAGCGAAACCGTGCCGGTGAACCGGATCGGCATGAACCAGGTCAAGGTGCAGCAAATGCTCGATCGTGTCGGGTTCAAGTGAGCGCCCCCAGCCCTGGCTTCGCCAGGCCCCCCAAGGGGGTGCGAGGAAACT
>CAZADK010000002.1:0-33380 GCA_964483855.1 uncultured Rhodoferax sp. | reverse complement strand
GCAAGGCGCGCACCACGCTCGGGTCGATGCTGACGATGTCGCCGACCTGGCCAACATCGTGCTCGCGGCTCGGGTCCTGGTTGTCGACCATCCTCAGCTTGCGTGCGCGGATCATCGCGCCGTCGCGGCCCGTCAGGCCAACCGCCTTGCCCCCGGCCTGGTTGATCAGGCCCACGATGTCCTGCTGCACCTGGCCGGAGAGTACCCATTCGACGACTTCCATGGTCTCGGAGTCGGTGACCCGCATGCCCTGGATGAACTCGCCCTTCTTGCCCAGGCGCTTGAGCGCACTTTCGATCTGCGGGCCGCCGCCATGCACCACCACCGGGTTGATACCCACCAGCTTGAGCAGCACCACGTCCTCGGCGAAATCGGCCTGCAGGCCAGGGTCGGTCATGGCGTTGCCGCCGTACTTGATGACCATGGTCTTGCCATGGAACTTGCGGATGTAGGGCAAGGCCAGCGCGAGGATCTCTGCCTTGTCACGCAGCGCGATGTGGGAGGTATCGGTCATGAAAGTAAGACATTCCGGGGTGGCGACGCAGCATTGTGCAACATCACCGCCGGCCGGTCACTTCAGGCCGCCGAACGCGGACTCGACATACCCATGGACGCAGGTGGTCAACACCGACTTGATCGCATCCACGTCGTCGCGCTGAGCCGCATCGCGCAGCAGTTCGAGTTGCGCTTCGAGCGCGTTCCAGGGCAGGAATTCCTCATGTGCCTTCATGATGCGCGGATGATCGGTAGGCGTGGGATCGTTGCCGATCAGCAGCTCTTCATACAGTTTCTCGCCGGGCCGCAGACCGGTGATCGTGATCGCGATGTCGCCATCGGGCGCCTTCTCGTCGCGCACCGTCAGCCCGGACAGATCGACCATGCGCCGCGCCAGATCCATGATCCTGACCGGCTCGCCCATATCGAGCACGAAAACCTCCCCGCCCCTGGCCATTGCACCGGCATACAGTACCAGCTGCGCCGCCTCGGGGATGGTCATGAAATAACGCGTCACATCGGGATGGGTCACGGTCAGCGGTCCGCCGCCGGCCAGCTGGGCACGGAACAGTGGTACCACGCTGCCACTGGAACCCAGCACGTTGCCAAAACGCACCATGCAGAACCGGGTCTTGCCATTCGCCGCCGCCATGGCCTGCAGCACCAGTTCGGCCATGCGTTTGCTCGCGCCCATCACGTTGGTCGGCCGCACCGCCTTGTCGGTGGATACCAGCACCATGTTGGCGACATGGTGCTCGGCCGCGGCACGCGCCACGTTGAGCGTGCCGAACACGTTGTTCAAGATGCCCTCGGCCGGATTGCTCTCGACCAGCGGCACGTGTTTGTAGGCGGCGGCGTGGTAGACCCAGCTGGGGCGATAGTGTCCGAACACCTCTTGCAGGCGGCGCGGATTGGCAACGCTGCCCAGCAGCGCGACGATATTGACATCGAGTTTCTTGCTCGAACACAGCGAAAGCAATTCCTGGTGGATCGTGTACAGCCCGTATTCGTTGTGGTCGAGCAGCACCAGTTGCGCCGGCCGCTCGAGCGCGATCTGCCGGCACAACTCGCTGCCGATGCTGCCGCCGGCGCCGGTGACCAGCACCACGCGGTCGGTGGTCGAACGGGTCGCGATGGCGGGGTCGGGCATGACCGGATTGCGGCCGAGCAGGTCGTCGACATCGAGTTCCTTGAAGTCGCGCACCGTGATGCGGCCGCTCGTCAGGTCGGAGATGCCCGGCAAGGTACGGATATGCACCGGGACTGAACGCAGGCTCTCGATGATCTCGTTGCGGCGGGCGCGGGACACGCTGGGCAAGGCCAGCAAGATGTCGGTGACACCGCGGTTGCGCACCAGTTCCGCGATCTTGTTCGCCGGATAGACAACCGCACCATTGATGCTTCGACCCGTCTTGCGCGGATCGTCATCGACAAAACCCAGCAGCTTGTATTGATGCGCGTTGCTGATCGCCGCCGCGGTCTGGACACCGGACTCGCCGGCGCCGTAGATCAGCAGCCGGCCTTCGAAGTCACGCCCGTTTCGCCCCATGCGCGAGAGCCAAACCCGAGCAGACGTCCGGCTTGCGGCCACCAACAGGAAAAACAGTATGGGCTGCAAGACACCCAGGCTGCGGGGCACGCCAACCCAATGCCGCCACAGCAGGATGCCCAGCAGGATTACGCCGTACAAAGCGACCGCCTGCATGATGGCCACCATTGCACTGAGACCGGTATACCGGAAGATCGCGCGATACAGCCCGAAACGAATGAAGATCGGCGTCGACAGCAAAGGCGCCAGGACATACACGTTCCATTGGGAGCCGACGGGCCAATGCGGGGTGTCGAGCCGCAGTGAAAACGCCAGCCAGGTCGCCAGCAGCGACAGGCCGACATCAAGGCAGGCCACCACCAACTGCTTGCCCACCCGTGGCCAGACGATCACCATGTCACGCATGGCGCAGCGCTCCCGTGCGAGAGGTGCTGGCACCCAGCAGCCAGAGCAGTGTCATGCCTAATGCGGCGTCGCGAAATGGCGCATTCACCATGGCGGTGGTGACGACGGTCATGCCCACGATGGCCGACACGCCGCCCATGCAGGATTCGCGCCGCCAGGCGTACCGCAGACCACGTGCCATCAGCCAGGCCAACAGCAGCATGCCCGGCACGCCGGTCTCCATGCCGGCCAGCAGAAAATCGTTGTGCGGATTGTTGACTTCAGAGAATTCTCGCTGTGACGCGGGCGGCAGATTGCCGCTGATGGATTTCCAGACCACACGCCAGTGCGGCAACCAGCTGCCAATGCCGGTGCCCAGGATCGGATGTGCCGCGATGCCTTGCACCGCTTCCTCGTACATGCGCAGCCGTACCCCAACACTGGTGCCGTAGTCCGCTGCGCCAAGGGCCTGCTGCAAATCGTCCGCCGTCCGAGTGAACCGGTCGCGCGTCAGCGGCGACAGCTGCCACGTGGCAGCCACCAACGTCAGGACACAGGCCAGACCCGCCATGCGCCCATTGAACGATCGGAACCTGTAGGCCATCGCGACCACCAGCAGTACCGCCAGCACCAGCTGCGCATTTCTGGACAACGCATGCATGGCTACGACCGCACCCAGAATCAGGGCCGACGACAGTGCGAGCCAGCGCAGATCGAAGGCAGTCGACTTGCGCAGCGCCAGCCAGAAGAAAATCCCGCTCGCCATCGCCATCGAGATCATGTTTGCGCTGCTGAAATTGTTGCGCGACTCCAGCAAACTTCCCCAGACCTGCCAATTGGGCAGACCCCAGACATGGTGAACCGACACGATCAATGCCGCACACACCGACGCCACAAGAAACCCGGCCATAGCCGCCAGAACTTCATTGCGCAACAACAGCATGCCCAGCACCAACAACAAGGCGACGCGAAACAGGTGGAACAGCCGGGTCAGGGTATCGGGAAACCAATGGCCCAGAATGGCAACCACGGCAGACCAGCACAGCATGGCGATGATCGGCCACACCAAGACGCCTTGCGGAAGGACGCGCAAGCGATCGCGCAAATTGCCGGAAATGGCCAGTGCCAGCAGCATCAGCAATAGATGCAGGTACAGCACACCGAGCGGAATATAGGTACACAACCCCCAGCTAAATGCCACCGCGCAAACAGCATGGCGGCGCAGGTAGGTACCTGCGCCGCCATGCCAGGCAGGTGGACTCTCCGATTCACGAACCGATGGCAAAGTCGCCCTTTTCACGGCCTTGTGCAACCAACGCAGTCATCCATCGCGGCATCAGACCCCGGCCGCTCCAGGTTTCACCATTGGGGCCCCGGTATTTCGGCGCAACCACGGCGCCTTTTGTCGACCTTGCCGCCTTTGCCGCCTTTGCCGCCTTTGCCGCCTTTGCCGCCGTTGCCGCATTAGGCACTTTTGGCGTCTTACTCAACCGCCCGGATTTCGATTTCGGCTTTCCGCCGCGGGCCAGGGCGGAATGAATATCCTTGATACTAATTCCGAAAGCCTGCATCCTGGCGATGATTTCCTGAATGGTTTTGTCGAATTCCCGGTTTTTGATGTCGTCTGCCTGTTTTTGCAGTTTTTCGATCTGACTCTGAATATCGATGAGGTTGCTCATGGCCGTGCCCTATTAAATATGGTTTCTTGCCCCTGGGGCGCACATTATTTCGTGCACCGCATTCTAGTGCACGCCTTCCAACTAATGGGTGATACTGTCTTGGCGGACAACTTTCAGGAGTGTCATCGCCATTATCTGAAAATCCAGCCAGACGCTGCGCCGTTGCAGATACTCGGTGTCGAGTGCGACCTTGGCTGGGATACTGATTTCGTCACGCCCATTAATCTGCGCCAAGCCGGTCAACCCAGGCACCAGTTTGTGCACGCCATTTTCCGTGCGCAGCGCAATGAGATCGTGCTGGTTGAACAAGGCAGGCCGCGGCCCCACGAAACTCATGTCTCCTTTCAATATGCACCAGAGTTGCGGCAGTTCGTCCAGGCTGGTCTTGCGCAGCAATGCACCTATCGGCGTGAGGTATTTATCAGGATTGTCCAGAAGGTGGGTCGCAACGGCAGGCGTATCAACGCGCATGCTTCGAAATTTCGGCATCCTGAATATCTTGTTTTCCCGCCCGACGCGGTCTGACCAATAGAGAACCGGGCCGCGCGATGTGACCTTCACAAGTATTGCCACCAGCAGGAACGGCAGTCCCAGCACGAGCAACGCCGCGCTTCCCAACAATACGTCGGACAGTCGCTTCACCGTGTGGCTCCAGCACCCATGCTGGACCGGATACCCTGCTCCAGTGACCGCACCGGCGACCAACCCGTCAAGGCGCGTGCCCTGCTGGCATCGATTTGCAGGTCGCAGGACAGGCGCTCCCAAAGCGCTGCCATGCCGGCGAACCCGGCGAGGCGATCGCACCACGCCAGCGGCACCGCGAACATCCCGGGATTTCGGCCAATGGAGCGGCGCATCATGCGGATCAGGTCGGCCGTGGAGACGTCTTCGCCATCGGCGATCAGGAACGTCCGGTTCGCGGCGCCCGCATGGTGCAGGCACAGAATCAGAAAATCGACCAGATTCTCGAGTCCGACCATGCTGCGGCGGTTGTCGATCGCTCCAAAAGGCAGCGGCAAGGGTCGATGTGTCAACCGCGCGAGGCGGCCAAAGTTGCCAGGCGCTCCCGGTCCATACACCAATGGCGGCCGCACAATGACCAACTCCATCCCCGATTGCTCGGCCAGCGCAGTCAATTGCTGTTCGGCTTCCAGCTTCGAGACCGCATACGGCTCGACTGGTTGCACCGGGTCGCTCTCGGTGAAGGGTTGCTTGCTGCGGTTGCCATTGACGCCAATCGAACTGACAAAAACGAAGCGTCGAACACCGACTTGTTCCGCCTGCTGCATCAAGCGCACGCTACCAGACACATTGACGCTTCGGAACAGCGCCAGCGCGTCTGCATCCGTATCGCCCCGGCGATGGGCACGCCCGGCCAGGTGCAATACCGTGTCGCACCCCTGCAGCGCCGTCGTCCAATCGGTGTCTGGACCGACGTCACCGACCACGACGCTGCCAGGCACGGCGTCGGCCGACCGGACGCCCCGGATCACGCGGTGTCCGCGCAGCACCAGTTCGCGGGATGCAGCGCGCCCGATGAATCCCCCTGCTCCACTGACAAGAACCTGCAACGGTGCCATGCTCAGAAACGAAAGTACTTCAGATACCCACGCACGGCATAGTTGACGAAATACCAGGCGGCCGGAATGACCGACAGTCCCTCGATCTCGCGGTACGTGCGCCAGACCTGAAATGCGGAATTGCGCTTGTTCCGGGAAACCGATCCACCCATTACCCGGTAACGCATCAGGTCCTCTTGCAGGCCCACGGCGAAACCACCCGGTCGAAGCAGCTCGAGCCAACAGCCAAAGTCGTCGTAATACATCCGCCGCATCGCAAATCTGCCCGTCATATTCCTGTCAACCAGCACGGTCGACGTCGCAATGGCTGTATTGCCCAACAGTGCACGGTAATCCAACCTTGGCGGAACGCCAATCAGACGCCCAGGCTGAGTGACATCGTTGGTCATGCGCCGAAACTGGGTGAACGATATTTTCGCTGCTGCTGCCTCGTGAAACCGAATCTGATGTTCCAGCTTTTGTGGCAGCCACAGGTCGTCGCTGTCCAGGAACGCGACCCAGCGGCCTTTGGCAACCAGCAACGCGGCATTTCGAGCCATGGCAGGACCGCCGTTGACAGGCTGCCGAATCAGTCTGATCCGCCCATCGGCCTGGGCGGCGCGCTCGACGACCGCGGCGGTTGCATCCGGAGAGCAGTCATCGACCACCAGCATTTCCCAGTGCGTATACGTTTGCGCGCGCACCGAGTCGATCGTCTCCCGGACCACCGATGCAACTTTCCAGGCCGGCGTGATGATGGAAACCAGAGACGGGTGAAAGCCAGGCTCGATCATGAGGGCTTTTCCGATGTTCCCATCCATACTGATTGCCGCGATAACCAAGGGAATAGGACAAAGGAAAAGGACAACGAAAAAACGATGAATGGAAACGAAATAACGCTGGGCGCGACAAACATATTCGACAGCGCCAAGGTATAAAAGCACGCAGTCACCAATACCAGTCCGATTCCAAACCGAAAACCCGGACTCGCAAGCATGCGTGAACCAATGCCCAATACCGAACCCAGAAACACTGCCACCGCCACCAGCCCCTGCCAACCATAGTCATGAAACGCGGCGCCAGCCAATGGCAATCCACCGGGACCAAATACCCGAGACGGCGCCGGATTCTCCTCGAGTTCGACGATGCCCAGACGGCTGGCGATAGCCTCGACAAATCTGAACAATATGTGATCCCCTCGACGTTCGGTCGCCATGACCTGCGCAAAATTGATGACGCCATGGTTGATGTAAAGAAAGGTCGGCGCACATATGCTGCAATGCCGTTCGAGCACGCTCGCAACGCTTGCCGACTTCTCCGATTGACGACTCTTCTGCTTGATCGCGAACTCATCGTAGAAGCCGCTCATGTACGTGTTCGATGCCTTTGCGACCGCCGCCTTGGACGGCTCACCCTCCGCGGCGTCCGTGGCGCAAAATATGCGATCGGAAAATACGGCGGATGAGAACGCCAAACCAATCGCCACCGGAAGAATGAATACCGGCGCCGCTCGGAAAAGGGCCGACCAGGAAAACCGGGACACGCTCAGCGCGATCAGCACGCCAAAGAATCCCGTCACGACAAATGCCAGCATGGCATTGCGCGAGCCTATGAAGCCGGAAAACACGACGCCGCAAGTGAGAAACCCCAGCAAGTAGCTGGCCATGCGGAACCGACTGGCGCCACGCGGCGGCCGGACAACAGCCCAACTGCTCAGCAGGGTTCCCGCGTACGCGAAGGACGTCAGCAAATGGCCCAGGATACTGGCAATACGCACATGGATCGGCAAACCATCATGGCCCACTTCGATCCATGCAAACCGAATCTCAAAAAGACAACTGACGGGGCGAATCGTCGTCAGAAAATATTTTGCATAAATATGCAGACATAACCCTGTCAGCGCAATAAGCATCAGCTTACCCAGCAAGCCTAGGTCAGACAGCTGCTGGAGATAGTCGTCCGCGGACGTCGTACTTGTCAATCGGTCCCTCGAAAAGCGCAGGATCACCACGGCGGTTACGGCCACCACACTCCAGAACAGCCCCAAGGACAAGGACGCTGGCAGCACCGGGAATTGCGCCTCAAACGATGACAATAGGTAGACACCCGTATGCAGGGCGAGCAACAAAAGTCCAATGACGATGCTGGAGACGACGATCCTGGATGGGAAACCCGAGAGCATCGATCGGTGACGGGAAATCATGCGTTTGGCCCGGTCTTGACAAGATGGGTCGCATCGACCAGCGAACTCGAGAAAGTCGCAATATTCTGCGGGCGGCAATCATAGAGCTCACCGGGATACGTGCAAGACCACACGCGCTCAAAGTACCGCCTGACCGACTCGGGATCCGGCCGGTTCAACTGCGCCAGACAGCCTTGCAGCATGCCCGGGAGGTCAGCCAGGGCATCGACCTGATGGACCAATGGTGATTGCCGGTAAAACGCATCACCCAGCACCAGGACCGGCTTGGTCAGTAGCAGGGCTTCAGCACCAGACTTGGAGTTGATCGACACCACTGCGTCACATGCCTGCAGGACTTCGTAGTTGTTGGTACCCGGCGGGAGCAACGCCAGATTGTCGTAGCGGGCCATCATCGCCATGAGCCTGGACCCTTCGACGGCCCCAATCATTGCCGGGTGCTCCTTGATGGCCAGCTTGTGCGAGTGTGGAATGCTGCGTGCCAGGAAGTCGATCACGGACAACTGATCGAGGTATTGCGGTGATCGCAAAGTCAGCGCCATGTCGGCGGGGACATGCAAGGGATAGTAGACGAACGCTCCGAGTTGTCCAACCGGCGTATAACATCTGCGCAGTCGCACACTGTTGATGAGCATGCGAGCATGTCTCGATACATGTACTCCAATATGGCCGAACTCCTGGTGTTTCCCGAGCAGATGCTTGTCAACCACCTTTTGTATCAATCGCCACATGTTGGCGAGATTGACGATCTTGCGAAAAGCCGTCGTGTACTGATGTCGGTCTTTCCGAGGTACCACGATCGCGCGCTGCTCCAGCGTACGCTTCAAGTATTCGGCGACCTCCGGAACGGGGATATCGGAACCAACATTCGGAATCCGCTGGGCAGCGAAAGAGTTCTTGAGAAAGAACATTCGCCCGCGAAAGAACGAGGGTTCGACAAACCAATTGTCGACCCCCTGCTTTCGCGCAGCGAAGAAGCATGCAACGACCGACAAGAAGCCGCCAAGCTCCTGCACCATCGTGGTCGGGCCCTTGGACTGCATCAACTCGCACGCTCGGAATGCCAGCTCCAGATAGCGCTGAAACCGGCTCCGCAGTGCGTCGCCGTCGGATAGGTCGAATGTGATGCGCTCATGTGCGAGCCAGTGATTGACGTCGGTAATTCCGTATTTCGCCATGTCCGAGTCGAATTGATCGGCCGACGGAGAGCGACGATCGGCGAACACGGTTGTGCCGTCGAAAACAACGAACCCGCGCTTTCGCAACAGTTCCGAGCTGCGATCATCGAACGATATGAAGGCGACTTCTCGCCCCGGCTTTCGCAGCGTGTCGCCAATTTCAGCCCAGAACACTGTCTGGTACATGGCGAGCGTCGTGATCAGCAAGGCGTTCCCGCCTCCCACTACCTGAGTATTCATGACTTCATGACGCTTGAGATTTACAAAGCCAAGACACTGCGCGCGCGTTCCGGCAGTGCCCCGCGAACCAGGAATTTGGGCGTCGCCCCCGGGAAGATGGATGGCAAGGTCGTGAACGTTGCCGTGTACAGCAGGCGTTGTCGGTCAATACCCATCCTGCTACCCATGTGCAGGCAACGTGACGTCTCCACCATGAATACCGAAAGCCTCGGCGCGCAAATCGCTTGCACGTCCGAACGCTGTGCACCAGGGCCGAATATCTCCGAATCCGAACGATGGCTTCGAATGGAGAACCCGAACCGGTCTGAAACCTTCCCCGGCAGGAATGTAAAGGGCCCATCCTCAAAGTCGACCACATCCGTCAGGTAGGCGAACAACTTGATCACGCGAATGTCGTCGTGGTCTCGGTGCCAGAGCTGCGACGATTGCAGCGGCGAACTGTTGTGCCGAGACAACGTCAGCAGTACGTAGTCCAGTCGAGGAATCTCGCCCAACGCCTGGCTGACGATATCGAGGACCGCCGGCTGAATCGCAAACTGAACGAAAGCGCTGTCAGTCGGCATGTGTCCGTCAACCATGTCCTCGTCCAGCAGTCGCGTCCAGAATCGCTTGTGGCTCGAGGCCGTTGCGTGGGCCGAGGAATCTTCAACCCGCTGTATCTTCGCTTCACCAGCCATCTTCAGAGCCGCAAGCAAGTCCGGGTCGACGACGTTGTCGAGACGGACATATCCATCCGTACACAACGTTCTCGCGCCGGCGGCTCGGTCGGCCGAGATCTGCAATTCCGATGCGTGGCGCCGCCTGGCTTGCACCTGCTGCCGGTGAGCCAAGCGCAAGACAGCCTTCACCACATGGCGCGCTGGTGAGCGGTTGACGTGCCACACGAAACGCAACCATTGACGATTGAACCATCCCATCAAACGTCCACCCATGCGGTCAGTGCCGCAACGCATTGCCGAACGGCTGCGATTCGCGCAGGGCTATTGAATGTGACCATGCTTCTCCTCAATCTTCGACCAGGGCATCAGTTCGAACGACTGTATCGACCAACTCGGCATATCAGTACGTGGCTGGCCACCGGGGCTTGAAGGCTCGACCCGAACGGTCACTATCAGGTGCTGCGGCAATCGGGGCGGGTGATCGGACAGACTCGGAGTGGCGGGATGAAGCGCATCGACATCGATCGACCATTCAAAACTGCCACCGGGCATCCGCTTAGAAACCGCCCTCGTGTGATCCACCGAGAGTGTGATCGCGATGCCGTCTTCGACATGCACGAAGCCGCTCAGTCTCATGGCCTGGAAATCCACGCGGGCGAGCACCAGCACAGCCTCCTGCAGCGCACCGACATGTCCTGCCATGCCGCGGTGGCCGCGCTCTGCTGGACTCAACATGAAACCGCGGTACAGATACGGCCAGTCCGTCTGCACAATCGCATCGATCCGCGTGGGTGGAAGGAAAACCACACGTGAACGAATGGCGCGGGCGGGTTGCCCGGCGACAACGGCATAGGGCTCCACGTCCTTCGTCACGATGCAATTGGCACCTACCACGGCGCCTTTGCCAATGCTCACGCCTTTCTTGATCGCCACCCCCCATCCAATCCAGCAATCGTCCTCGATCACCACGGCGGCCTGGCCATGTTCGGCCTCTTTCGTGTATTTCTCGTCCTGCTCGCGTATCAACAGATACGGCTCCCGAAACGCGTAATGGTCGCCAGAAGACACAAAGATATTGGCCGACAACAAGCAATAACGCCCGATCTGCACATTGCCCAGCAAGTACGTTCCATTGTGCAGCGACGAATAGTCACCGATGCGAATGCGCGCCCCAGGCAATGGAGCGATTTGACAACGTCGGCTGATCCTCACGTCGCGCCCCAAATCGACCGATATCCCTTCAGGAGCCGGGCCGCGTGTCGCAATGATTTCTGCATCATCTCCGATCGTCACGCCAGTCGCGCAGAAAATATGGCGCCCACCACTAATCGTCACTCCTCTGCCGAGCCGCAGTTCCCTGCCTTGCGCCCCCTGGCGTGTGGCCAATGCCAAACCGGAGACCGCCCGCAGTACCGGTCTGCCGATGCCGATCATCAAATGCTTGAGGGCGCCATACGCGCCCAGCAAAATAGCCATCAAACACAACCTTGTCACAGGGTCCAGTTATGTGCCATTGCATCGCACCACCAGTACTTCACACATTTCGGTATGCGGATTGATCGCAATGCCGGAGCGCTCCATCTTGACAACGCAATAGCCGCCGTCATGGCCGAGCAAATCCTGCAACACGGCCGGCAGATGGCGCAGTCTGTCGATCGCCCGCGCCCGGACCCGTGCTACACGTGCCCTGAGTCCATCCCCCCACAACTCTGGAATCGGTTCAAACAACGCAATGGCATGCGGCTCCAGAGAGAGCATATTGGTCAACGCCCCCTTGAAGATCCGGGGCATCTGCTCCAGCGCAAACGAGGAGAAAATCAATCCGACCGGGCTTTCGGTCAGTGAATCCGGCAGAGGCTCGCAAACGTTTGCCTGCACGAAGCGCACCCCTTCGATTCCGAACTTACGGGCAAACTGGTTCGACACATCAACCGACGAGGAGGACAGTTCGAGGCCGACGAACCGCACATCCGGAAACAGACGTTTGAGGTAAAGCAGATTTCGACCATCGCCGCTGCCGAATTCGATCACGGTTTGCCCTGGCTTGACATGCTCCCGCACGGCAGACACCAATCGCTGCAACAAGATCATGCGGGCTTCGCGCAGGGCACCCCACCGGATCTCATCATTCACGACGATGAAGTCATGCCAGTCATCCGGCAGACCGGTATATGCGTCCCAATCGACGCCGTTCAGTTGTCGCGCCAACTCTGCCCGTTCCTGATCGTAGTTGTGCTTCACGCGCCCGGGATTGCGCTGCTGCGGGAATACGGCCCGAACTGCCCCGCGCGCCAGGTGGAACACCAGGCTATTGAGCAGGAAATGCCGTGGCCCCAGACTCCTTTTCAGTGATGGAATCCAGTTGGTCTGATAGATCATGGTTGAGAACTCGAGGCCGGCGCCCATCGTCGCTGGCAGTCAGGTATGGTTGCAGGTCACTACGCCATCTGGGTAACGGCGGAACAAGATCGGTTTGCGATGCGAGACCTGCCGATCGAAGTCGTAGTCGAAACAGACCGGACCGGTCAATTTCGACAGTGTCGGCTGGTCTAGATGCAAGACCCCGACGCCGTGGCCGGGCACTTGCACGACCCGCTGCAGCAGCACTGCAGCCGATGAGCAATCCCGCACCGTCAGGCCAAAGGTCAAGCGAAGCGCCTGGGGGTTGAGGACGTAAAACTCCAGTTCCTGCAATTGAGAGACATCCTCGCTCACATGCGGGCTGCGCGTTATTGGCGACCAGAATATCGGTATGTGTTGAAAAGCCTTGTGCGAATGCACGATCTGCGGCGCAGCCATTGCAGGACCGACAGGGGTGAACAGCGTCATGAACTGACCGGTCGTTTCCCCGATTGATGCCACGAACTTGACATCGTTGCTGCGTGGCCTGGCGATGACATGAAACAGGCCGTACGCGTCGAGTTCACGGGCAACAATCTGCCGCAATGGCACTTGCGCTGACGCTCCAGGGCCAACACTGACAACGCCCGACCCGAGTTTGCGCCCGTGGCGATCCAGGCAGCCGACACGGTAATCGATATGGTGTTCGATACCCGGGACGAACGTGGACAGGTAGTTGAAGAAACTCACCTCGGTATCGAACGTCGCGTCATGCCGGTACAACTGAACATAAGGCCCCAGAACCGGCAAACCGAACCACTCTGGGAAGCGCTTGCGCACCGAGGTCGCAGCCCGATCACACCAATGAGCGGCCGCGATAAAACCACGCGCGGGCAAATGTGAAACCGGACGCCCCCTGAAGTTCATGCCTTGGATCCGATTCGACCGTATACCCTGGAACGCACCGCGGCATCGCGCAACTGAGGGATGTAGTACAGCGGCGCCAGCGAGTGCTCCAAGCCGATGGCACCGTTGTCGCGACGCTGGAACACCGTCATGATTGAAAACTGGCTGCGCCCGCCGACAAATGTCAAATTGAAACCTTCGTGTGGCGTCGCTTTTCCCACGCCGCACTCATCCAGCACGTCATCCAAAGCCACGACCAACGCCGAATTGGCGACGATCTGCCGTTCGATCTGACCTAGCTGCGTGCCGTCACGGCTCTGCACAGTGACCGAAAAACGACCCGCCGCAGGCCCGTCAGCCGGCGACCTGACGTTCGTGAAAATCGTGCTGCTGGAATAGGCACTTCGATCGGCAAAATAGTGGCCCGTGTGAATGATCGATGCGAACTTGTACCCTGGAGGGCGAAGCGGAACAAAACCAGTCAATAGACTCGACGTCCAGCCGAACGAATGCCGGAACAGCATCTGCGCTTCCAGTTCACCCAAGCCAGGTGGTTCCTCGTCGGTACCACGCGCCACAATGCGGGCAACAAAAATGTCGAGCGGTCCACATGCCTTCAGGTCGCAGTTCCAATTTGACTGCCAGGTTCTGAACTGCAGGCAGTCAGGCGGTATTTCGAGCCGCGCCTGCGCTGCGACCGCACCCTCGTGGTACCGGCTGATCTGCAAGTCAATCCGCCTCGCCCGGGTAACCGGACACGGCATTGACATTCCCGATTCGTAGCCCAACGACTTCAGACCCGGGAAAATAAAGCAGCGTTCAAACATGAGTTGTGATAGTGAGGATCCGAACCGATCCAACGCGCTTTGCGCGATGGCCTGCAAGCACTGGATGGTTGACCAATCCGACGTTGCGCGCGCCAGTGAAAGCAAAGAGGGAGAATTATACTTTCAGGCCTCGCCGACATGACGTGGTGGCCGGACATCCAACTACGGTCACCAGCCTGAGAATGCGGCGTCAGTTCTTCAGGATCCGCAGTATTCGCTTGAGTTGCAGTCGTTCCTCTTGACTTAACGCAAAAACATAGGCCAGTACCGCGTGAAGCCCCATCGCACCGCCCGCATAAAGTGCCAAATGCAGCAACGAATGCGCTGGGAATATCAAAGAAAGCACGAAAACCGGAACCCACAGCAGGACGCCTACCCAGCATTGGCGCAACACAGGCGCCAGCAGCAACCGTCGTTTGATGCCGAGGCGCGACAGCAGTTGCGAAATCTGAATCGGAAAAAAGCCGATCATGGCCGCAGCCTGACCCAGAACGAATGCGCGCTCGCCGAAGACATCCGCAAACACGATTGCCAGCGCAAACTGAACAACGATCTGAAACAGGAAAATTCGATTGAACTGCTGCTGGACAGCCACACGGACCGAGCCCACGCTCAAACCGTAACTGAGCAGGATATTGGTCAGCAGGGCGCCGAACATCAGGGTCATCCACGGCCAATATTCCACCAGGGTCGCGCCAATCCATAGCTCCATGATCGACTTGGCAAAAACCATGCTTGCAGCGATCACCGGATAGAGCGAAAACATGACCATCGACATGCCGGAGACCAGCAATCGCGGAATCGCAGACGTGTCTGTACCTGCGTCGAGCCTGGCCGAAACAGGAAACACAACCGAGACCGTCAACGCCAACACCGATTTCAGGAAACGCGGGAGGCGCATGATGACGTCGTACGTTGCAATACCGCTAGGCCCGGTCAGCAGACCGATCAACAAAACTGGCAATTGCCCTTGCACCGTGCCGAGCATCTTGCCTTGCGCAAATACCCATCCCATCGACGCACTCTCCACCACGGCTGCCAGGCGCACCACGGCAAATTCCTGCCACCGGAAGACGCCCGCGCGCATCACCCATGCGGCCAGCACACAGACGCGCAGGATCGACGTCGACAAGAATGCGTAGATAACCCAGGTAAATGGCTTTTCAAGCTGGATCAGCAGCAGGGTCACGATGGCGTACACGACAGTGGACGCCAGCTCTACGCCGCGTACCACCATGAATTTTTCGAAACCTCGAACGACTCCTTCGATGGCGATACCGGGGAACAGGATGAGCAACGCTGCTGCAGTAGCCCACCAGACAGCATGCATGTCGGCCTCAAGGTAAGCAGCGCTGTCGCCCGCAAACGCGGACATGTAAGGCGCGAGCAGCGCGAGTGCGATCGCCATCACGATACCCAGCCCGGCGCCTAAAACCACGATGGGCGCCAGGAGGCTGTGGCGGAACACGCTGCCACCGGACCGCCACTGCGCCGTCAATTTGGTCGCCAGTTCCAAAATGCCGCAGTCGAACATGCCCAGCAAGCCTGTGGGCAGGAACAAGCGGGCCAGGACAATCAAGCCGTAAGCGGGCAATCCATACGCGTTCAATATGACCGGCACCAACATCAGACCGATTGAGCCAACGACCGCGAACGACGCCCCCGAGAACGCGACGTTACGCACCAACGAAGCCAGCGACGAAGTCAACGCGGGCCTGACCTGTGATCGATGCGCGCGATTCGGATCGCGGTACCGCTTGAACGTTTGATGCCAGCGATCGACGTCCCGACATGCCGCGACGCACCGACGCCAGTCGCCTGGGGTGCAACCGCGGTCAACCGCAGCATCGTCGCATTGACGTCGGGGAGCGTGAATTGCTTTGCGATCCTGCGCTTCTCCACGGTGGAATCGCTGGTCCAGCGTCTTATCCAACCCGCGAGGCGGTATCCCAGTAGCTGACGCGACCAGTGCACTGCGCGGCCACGCAACGATGGAGGTGCCGTTCCGAGCCTTACGCTGCCGCTGCTATGGTATTGCGCCAGTGCGTCTGCGACACGATCCGCGCAATGGCCATCGATGGAGTGGTAGACGTCGGCGATGACCTGATTGCGACGCATGACAACTTGCGCATCCGGTCGCGATCGACCGTCGGCAAAGGTCTGCTCCATCATGGCAGCAAGTTCGTCGACCGAAGTGGCGTGACGACTGACCTGCGACGGAGCAGGAACCCTGAGCGACGGTGTATCAAGCCAGGCCATTGAAATCGCTTCCCGCCCCAGCATCACCGCCTCAACCGCCGTCGAGCAGTTCAAATGCAGCAGCAATGCACAATGCTTCAGCCATTGAATCGACGTACCCTCCTGGCGAAGCAAGAAATTGGGCTTGGCAGTCAACGACTTGTAGACGTCGAGATTTTCGAAAGGATGCGGGCGCAGCACGAATCGCTGCTCGGGGAAGCGGTCGAGCAACTGTTCAAGCATGGCGATAACGCCGTCGAGCGCGATTCGCGCGTCACGGATGTATGCGTCGGCAAACCCTACCGTGAAACCGGCCTGCAACATGCTGCGCTTTTCGCCCTCGGCGCCGCTGGAGAATCGCGGATTGACAACCGGGAAGTTCGTGTTGACCAGCACGAATCCGGGCGCGACCGATGTGCCGGGCAAAGCGTTCAGCCATGGCTCTGCACAATAATCGTAGCGGGGACATCCGGTCAGGCGCAAGGCTTTTGGCGGCACGCGCCCATCGTCGATCAAGGCGGCGAACTGGCCGTCGCCCCACACGCAGTACAGATCGCACAACGGGGCGCCGCCGCTTTTCCCCACCATGCCGGCGAATTCCTGCGCGGTCTTGCCACCTGTCCCTTCGGTGTCCAGCACACACACGCGCATGCCGGCGCGGCGGTACAAGCGCAACATATCGAGATTGTTGGGTCGGACATAGTTCGCAACCACCCAATCAGGGTGAATCGCGAAAATGTCAAAACCCTGCTCGTACATGGGCACCAGCCAGACCTCGGCGCCACGTTGCGCCAGTTGCCACGCGACGAGCACCAGACCATCGAGGTCGCGCAACGGGTTGTCGACGATCAGACAGACCTTCAATGCCATGATTGCCTAGATCAGGTCCCAACCCATCGGTGTACCTTTCTTGGCGTCCTTGGCGACCCTGCGACCGAGCAATTGGTCGAGGAACTTGGGAGGCAACCCGTACCCGGGGCGGATCGCGCGCAGGTTCTGCGGCGTCAGCATGTCTCCGGCCTTCAGATCGGCACATACATACAGTGAACGGCGAAAAACCAATGACTTCTGCTCCGCGGGCTGAGTGCCGTACCGAACCTTGCCGAGCCCTTGCCAGGCACGTTCGGTCTCTTCGACGAGCGCGCGCAATTCGCCCGGCTCGAGCGAAAAGCTCGAATCAACGCCGCCGTCGGCCCTTCGCAGCGTGAAGTGTTTCTCGACTACCGTCGCCCCAAGCGCCACGCTGGCAACCGCAACGCCCACACCCATCGTATGGTCGGACAGACCGACCTGGCAATCGAACAACTGGCGCATGTGGGGAATGGTCGCGATGTTCGAGTTCTCCGGTGTTGACGGATACGAGCTCGTGCATTTGAGCAAAATCAGATCGCGGCAACCCGCCTTGCGCGCGGCCTGGACGGTCTCGTCCAGTTCCGCAATGGACGCCATGCCGGTGGAAATGAACATCGGCTTGCCGGTGGCCGCCACCTTGCGAATCAGCGGAAGATCTGTATTTTCGAACGATGCAATCTTGTAGCAGGAGACGTCCAGACTCTCGAGAAACTCGACGGACGTGGTATCGAATGGCGTACTGAAAGGCACCATGCCGCGCGCGCGCGCGCGCGCAAATATGGGTTGATGCCAATCCCATGGCGTTTGGGCCTCCTGGTACAACGCGTACAACGACTTGCCCTTCCACAAAGAGCCCGGGTCGGATATGAAAAACTCGCCACTGTCCAGGTCGAGCGTCATGGTTTCGGCCGTATAAGTTTGAATCTTCAGACCGTGGGCGCCAGCATCGGCGGCGGCATCGACAATCTCCAATGCCCGCTCCAGCGACTGGTTGTGGTTCCCGGACATCTCGGCAATGACAAACGGCGCATTGCTTCGACCAACGCGTCGATCACCTATCAACAAGTCGGCTTCTGAGTTGCTCATGCCTGTAGCTCCTTCTCGTACGACATCGACATGCGGGTGTAGCCACCCGCTTCAAACATGGCCGCAGAAACCCGATTGGTTGCCAACACACGTGCCGTGACACGCCTGACTTGCGGCCGTTTGTGATGCAGGTATGACTCCGCCGCGGCAAGCGCCGCCGCCCCTACGGCGTAGCCCGGGTACCGCGAATATCGAAACCGTGGACTCAGCGCCGTCAATGTCGAATCGGATGACAGCGACGGGCGTGTCATCGCGCTCAGCGACCAGCAATAGCCGGTCTGGATTCGCAAGTGTGCGCTGCATCCAGGTGCAGTGCATGTCCCAAGCGATGGGCTCTGCATCATCGGAAAAACTCCTGACGGTGGCATCATTCCGCCAAGTGAAGATTGCCTTGCCATCTTCGGCATTCGCCGGTCGCACGGCAATTGCAAAGCCAGACATCGCGGCCATGACCCGGTCCACGCCCAATCCATCGCACTGAGCACCCGCTATCACTGCCATCCGCCTACGGGACGGCGCGTTATGGATCGCCGCATACAGATGCGCGCTGAGTCCCGTGGCCGTGGCAACAGACCGCGTGTCGGGGACGCAGACTGCACCCAGGTCGGCGAGCGCATCAAGCACGGGACGTTGATTTTCGGCCAATGGCCAGGCCACGGTTGGCAATTGCAGGGCACAGCGCTCCCAACTCGAACTTCCGCCCGCGCCAACGACAAGGTCAGTACGCGCCATGAGCGAAGCCATGTCCTGAACCTGCCAGTACACGCTGATCTGGCCGTATCCATCGCACGCGTCCTCGATTGCAGCGCGATGCGGGTTGGTTGCACCAACGACAACGTCCAGATCAATGTCGGGACGATTCAACAGAAGAAATGCCTCGATCGCTTTGCATGTCTCGTTTCCAGCGTCCGATCCGCCAAAAAAGACCAATATGCGACGGACAGGGTCGACAGACTCCACGACTTGCGGTCGCCGCGCTGCAAACTCCGGTCGCAAAAGGGCGTATCGAGGGCCGAGAAGCAAGCGGCACGTCGATAAAACGCGCGAACTGTATCGTTGCCGAATGGCCGGGAAATAGTTCTGATCGAGCAGAAGATCACATGCGTGGCGCCGGTCGGCAAGGTCGTCGATGACCATCAACCGCCCGACTTCAGGGCGCACCGCCTGCTCCCATCGATTGTCCAGCGCATAGTGGTCAACAACCAGCCAATCTGCACCACCCCATCGGCGAGCGGCACGCCTCGTCTGATCAGCATCCGAAGCCCATGAAATGTCTAGCCACTCTTTATGCTCCGGACCAGCAGTCTCCGCTCCCGATTCCGACGCCTGGTCACGCTGCAATAGCGTCAGCGTGTGCCCCCGGCTTCGAATCAGGTTATCAAGGTCACCCGCGAGCACGCGTGCCACAAACAACACTTCGCCGCCGTCGCGGCTGACACGATCGGCCAGTGTCAAGCAGCGCATGAGATGCCCGGTTCCCATGACGATTGACGCGTCACAGCGAATCACCAACTTCACGCGGCGCTCCCATTGCCCGTTTGCCATGCGCGGAACATCAGTTCTGCGCGCAGCCAGTCAGCCGGCGTATCAATATCCTGGACTTGGTGCTGCGGCAACTCCACCGCCAAAGAAGCGTGCGAGAAAAGCGGCACATCGTCGAGGAAAGCTTGCGCGCGACCCCAATAAAATTGGCCGGCATCGTGGAACGCCTCCTCCAAGTCCTGTGAGCGCGTGAACATGTGCTCCGGGTGGATTGCCTCGATCTCCCGGTTTGCGTTGATACGCAAGGCGCGCTGAATCGCAAACGGAAACCGGGTCACCGAAAAAGCGTAGCCATGGGCAGACGTTCGGAGCATGACCTCGGCCCTGCGCAGATCTTGCACACAAATGAAAGGGGCGGTCGCGTACAGGCAGCAGACCAGATCGAATGGCTCGCTTTGTGCCTGGCACCACCGCAGGGCGTGCTTGACGACATCGGCGGTGCCGGTTCTGTCGTCGGCCAGGTGGGCCGGTCGCATGTACGGAACATCTGCGCCGTATTGCCGCGCGACAGTTGCAATCTCTTCGTCATCCGTCGAGACGATGACCCGGTCAAACAAGCCACTCGCGCGCGCTGACTCGATCGAGTACGCAATGATCGGCTTTCCAGCGAACAACTTGATATTCTTGCGCGGGATTCGCTTGCTCCCGCCGCGAGCGGGGATGACCGCCAGATTCATTTTCAGTACCGCCCGGCCGTTCCGATGGTACCGACGGCCCCCTCTGGGGGCAGCGAACAAAGTGAGCGTGGGGGTAGTTTCATTGCAGCATGCCACGCAAAGTTGCGACCACTTTCTGCTGGTCTGTTGCCTCAAGCGTCGGGAACATGGGCAGACTGATCGCGCCGGCGTAATAGTGCTCGGCCTGCGGGAAGTCACCGTCACGAAACCCGAAGCGACGGTACCAGGGTTGGGTGTGCACCGGAATATAGTGCACGTTGACGCCGATGTCGGCTTTTCGCATCCCATCGAACACGGCCTTGCGCGCGTCGGCCTGATGCAGGCGAATCGGATACAAGTGAAGCGCCGAGCGGCTGTCCGGGCTTTGCCACGGCGTTGTCAGGGGCAGGTCTGCCAGTTGCGCATCGTAGACCTTCGCTATCTCCTGCCGGCGCTGCACATAGGCGTCCAGGCGCGAAAACTGACTCAGACCCAGCGCAGCCTGCAGTTCGGTCATGCGGTAGTTGTACCCGAGTTCGATCTGCTGGTAGTACCAGGCTCCGGCCGATGGCCCCTCCATGTCGTTGTCGTCCCGAGTGATCCCGTGGCTGCGCAGGACCTGCATGCGCTTGGCCAGGGATGCATCGTTCGTGACGGCCATGCCCCCTTCGGCCGTCGTGATGATCTTGACCGGATGGAAACTGAAAACCGTGATATCGGAATGACGGCAGCTGCCCACGGGCTGTCCAAGATAACTTGCCCCTACGGCGTGCGACGCATCCTCGACGATGCAAAAACCGAACTGATCGGCGAGCGCTCGGATGGCGCGCATGTCACACGACTGGCCCGCAAAATGCACGGGAACGACAATTTTTGGCAGCTTCCCGACCCTTTTCGCGTCGGTCAGTTTGCGCTCGAGGGCGCCGGCATCCATGTTGTAGGTGCGCGAGTCGATATCGACAAAGTCGACCTTCGCGCCACAATACAACGCGCAGTTGGCCGAGGCGACGAATGTGTTGGGCGAAGTCCACAGCCAATCGCCGGGCCCGAGTCCGAGCGCGCGGCAGGCCAGGTGCAAGGCCACGGTCGCATTGCTTACGGCAACCGCGTGCGCGGCACCGCAAAAGGTCGCCAATGCCGCCTCAAACCGCGGGACGGCCGGTCCCTGGGTCAGAAAGTCCGACCGCAGCACCGCCACCACGGCTGCGACATCGGCGTCGGTCACGTCCTGTCGACCATAGGGGATCGTCATGCGCCAGCCCGCTCGTTGAAAGCCCTGACCTCCTGAACCGTCAGGAAATGGGGATTGGTACCGGAATCGTAGGCAAAGCCCGGCGACACGAGTTGCCCTTTTTCCCCAAGCGGGGTGCACCGGTAGTCCACGTCCCGGTGGTGAAAACGGATGGTCGGCTGCAACACGTAGTGGTTGGCGAACTCCAGCGTCAGGTGCGAGTCGTCGGCCGGACACATGATTTCATGCAATTTCTCGCCGGGCCGAATGCCCACGGTCTTGGTCGACATGTCCGCCGCCATTGCAGTCGCCAGATCGACAACGCGCACCGACGGTATCTTGGGCACAAATATTTCTCCGCCATACATGCGCGCGAAATTGTCGAGAACAAAATCGACACCCTCTTGCAGCGTGATCCAGAATCGCGTCATGCGCTCGTCGGTGATGGGCAGGTGCTCTGCCTTCTCGGCAATCAATTTGCGGAAAAACGGGACGACCGATCCACGTGAACCGACAACATTGCCGTACCGCACGACCGAAAACAAGGTTCGTCGCCCACCCGCCATGTTGTTGGCGGCGACGAAAAGCTTGTCGGATGCCAGCTTGGTCGCACCATACAGGTTGATCGGATTCGCCGCCTTGTCCGTCGACAACGCGATCACCTTGTCGACGTTGTTGTCCAAGGCTGCCCGGATCACGTTCTCCGCGCCATGGATATTGGTCTTGATGCACTCCATCGGGTTGTATTCGGCCGCCGGCACCTGTTTGAGCGCTGCCGCATGGATAACGAAATCGACCCCTCGCATGCCTTCAACCAGCCGCTGTCCGTCGCGCACGTCGCCGATGAAGTAACGCATGACAGGGCTGTCGAACTCCTGCTGCATCTCGTATTGCTTCAGTTCGTCACGCGAATAGACGACGATCCGCTTTGGACGGTATCGGGAAAGCAGAGTGCGAACATACTGCTTGCCGAACGAGCCGGTACCGCCAGTAATCAGGATTGATCGATCATTGAACATTGTTGACCTTCGAACTTGCGCGCATCAGCGACTCATCAGGCAGCCGGCTAGGCGCCAATGCCACGGGGCTGCGGCCATTTCCATGGGTAGACCTCCGTGGGCCATGCATCCATCCCATCCCCACTTTCACCGCAGCAGCGCGACACCACACATTGCCCTTGGGCCTAGAACCATTTTTCCAGCCGGTCCAGCGCCACCCAGAAGCCTTCACCATCATTCTTGTGGCCCTGCCAGATTTCGGGAATGAACGACGCGCCCGGCGCCTTGTCACGCAGGACGTCGGCCACCATGCCGAAATCCATCGTTCCCTCGCCGATCTGGAGGCCTTCGCCATCGACGCCACTGGCGTCGACCAGGTGCAGATGCGCCGAGTATCCGCCGACCTGCTCCAAGAAATCCTTGAACGACAACCCCAGGTGGCTGCAGGCCAGCTGCGAGTGCGAGACGTCCAAGCACACGCGGTAGCCATGACGATCGCAGAAATCCTGGATGTCGCCTGGCGACATGAACAGGTTGTGGTAGCGCTGGCCACCGAAATGCCAGGGGAAAGGCGGCATCGTCTGCGGGATGATCTCCACGCCTTCGCTGTTCACCTGGGCCAGGCCGTCGGCGATCAGATCGTACATGGCCGCGCGGTCGCTCTCCGGCACGAATCCATCGGCCGTCGAACCGCCGGCGTTGATGATGATCAAGGGCTTGACCGCGCGCCTGAAAAACGGCTTCAGGCGCAGCGCGAGGTCCACGACCTTCTGCAGTTCATCGATCGAGCGGCGACGGTAGGCGGCGTCCTGCGCACACAGGTCCATGATGTGGTCGCCCGCGAACAGTTCCGGACTGTGCAGCACCAAATCCAGGTCGAACGGCGCCTTCAGGTATTGCTCCGGCGCCTGCTCCATGTCCTTGTAGCTCAGGTGGAACTCCAGCAGGTCGAAGTTCGACATGCCGGCCATCTTCGTCACGTCGTGGTACCGCACGGGTATTCCGAACGGACGGGAAAACCGGTAGTCGCGCGCCACGACGCGGTCCGCATCCACGTCCGATGGATAGAAAAAGTCTCCTGCCTTGAAAGCGTGCCGCGCAAGTGTGCCCACCAATTCCGGCTTGCGATAGGGCGCCAACCCCTTGCCAGGGCTCCTGACTTCGATCATGCCGCTTTCGATTCGCTCGCCGGCCAATAGGTCACGATTGATCACCAGGCTTTTCGCAAGGATCTCACGGTTCATCATCTCGCCCTGGGTCACCTTTCGCGTGTCCCCCGAACCCAGCGCCAGTTCTACCTCGCGGATACCCTGCACCATCGCCCGGAATTCGTCGGGCAACAGACTGACCCGATGGTCGTTGCCCTCCATTGACCGGTCCAGCGTGAAGTGTTTTTCGATGACCTTGGCCCCACGGGCCACCGCCGCAATGGCGACCGCGATGCCGCGCTCATGGCCGGAATATCCCACTGGGCAGTCGCCGATCTGCTTGAGCCGGTCGAGGTAATGCAGATGGATATCCTTGAATGGCGCGGGATAGGTCGAATTGCAATGCAGCAACACAAACCGCGCATTCAGGCGCCGCAGAAGGCGCACCGCGTCGACGATCTCCGCCTCGTTTGACATTCCGGTCGAGCAGATCACAGGCTTGCCCGTCTTGGCCAAGGCCGCAAGCAGGTCGTGGTTGGTCAGGTCGGCAGACGCCAGCTTGAAGGCCGGCATGCCATACCGATCGAGCACCGCCAGACTCTCAGAGTCCCACGGCGTGCACAACGGCAGAATGTTGCGGGACTTGCAGTAGTCGAACACCGACAGCATCGCGGCCGTGTCCAACTGAAATTTGGCTAGCAGGTCCAGCGTGTATTGCGCACCCAGGTCTTCGCTTGCATCCGAGGCGTCACCGGCATTGCGATACAACTGGCCCATGTTGCGCATCTGGAACTTGGCGCAATCGGCGCCAGCGGCAACCGCCTCGTCAACCAGTTTGCGGGCCAGTTCGACACTGCCGTTGTGGTTGTTGCCAATCTCGGCAATCACGAAAGCCGGCCGGTCAGGGGCTATCACGAAATCGCCTATCCGGAATTCCGACGGCTGCCGCTGTGCCACCGCCACCAGATGCATCTGCCGATCCACAAGCGGCACGACGGTGACCCGGTCATCGAACACCTGCTCGATCTCGGCATAAGGCGCCTCGCTCGCCAGACTGACAAAATCCTTGTTACTGACTGCGCTGACCGGCACTTCCAGATTCAGATGGCCTTGTGTCAGCAACCAGCGCCGAAAGTCGCCGTCGGTCAACAACCCTTCCAGCTTGCCGGTCTCGGTGACGGAAAACACCATCCGATTCTTGTTTGCACTGATCTTGCGCAGGGCATTCAACAGGCTGTCTTCGGAAAAGACGATGAGATTGGAAAGGTTTCGTTCAATGATCATGGCATGTCGCCGTGCGAAATAAAGGCGGCAACAATTGCAAAATCTGCCAGGCTGTCAATTTCCCAACTTTCGTCTTCCTGCATCGGATACATCGCGATCTTGCCGCCCAGACGATTGCCGCCGTCCATCAGCAACCGGGTCCGCGTGATGTAGATGGAGCCGTTTTCCCGGTACCAACGATCCTCCCGGGAAATGTCTTGGCGACGGGGGCGATTGCGAAAGTCATACAGCGCCTCGGGCTGGTCTTCATTTTTCCAGAAGAAATGGTGATTTTCGCAGACGCCGAGCAGCGAGTCCGCCATCGTCTGTTCAAACCGGGCAATCGCCGCGGCGAGCGAGCCCGGACGTCGCCATGGCGACGTTGGCTGCAGAAGAATCACGGCATCGGGGATGAAACCATTCTTTTGGTACCAGTCCACCGCATGCAACATGACTGGCTCCGTCGGGGTCGTATCCCGCGCCAGTGCCTCCGGCCGCTGGAATGGCACCTCGGCGCCATACTCACGGGCCACGGCAGCAATGACCGGGTCATCGGTCGACACTGCGACGCGCGCGATTGCGCTGACCGCTTTTGCCTGCCCGATGCTCCACGCGATGAGCGGCTTGCCACCGATCTCCCGGATATTTTTTCCTGGGACACCCTTGGAGCCGCCGCGCGCGGGAATGATTGCAAGATATTGCATGTCAGGCCGCCACAATGTCCCGGAAATAGGCGATCGTGCGCTCCAGGCCGGCTTCCAGGCCCACCTTGGGCTCCCAACCGAGCCTTGCGCGGGCCTGGGCAATGTCTGGCTGCCGCTGGCGAGGATCGTCCGGAGGCAATGGCAGAAACCGCAACTGGCTTTTCGAACCGGTCATTCTCAACACGTTGTGCGCCAGTTCCAGCATGCTGAATTCGCCTGGATTGCCGATATTGATCGGTCCGGTGCAGTCGTCCGGAGAATTCATCATCCGCACGAATCCGTCGACCAGATCATCGACATAACAGAAACTTCGGGTTTGCGAGCCATCGCCATAAATCGTGATGTCCTCGCCACGCAATGCTTGCACGATGAAATTGCTCACCACCCGCCCATCATTCGGGTGCATGCGTGGCCCGTACGTGTTGAAGATGCGCACCACCTTGATCGGCATCTGGTGCTGGCGCCAATAGTCGAAGAACAAGGTCTCTGCACACCGTTTGCCCTCGTCATAGCAACTGCGCGGGCCGATCGGATTGACATTGCCCCAATAGGATTCCGGCTGCGGATGCACGTTCGGATCACCGTACACCTCGCTCGTGGACGCCTGCAGTATCCTGGCCTTGGTCCGCTTGGCCAGTCCCAGCATGTTGATGGCACCCATCACGCTGGTCTTGGTCGTCTGCACCGGGTCAAACTGGTAGTGAACCGGCGAGGCGGGGCAGGCCAGGTTGTAAATCTGGTCGACCTCGACGGGCAGGGGAAAGGTGACATCGTGGCGCAACAACTCAAAATGGGGATTGCCCAGCAACCCTTGAATGTTGGCGCGGGTCCCGGTGAAAAAATTGTCGACGCACAATACGTCCGACCCCTCCGCCAATAAGCGTTCGCACAGGTGTGAGCCCAGGAACCCCGCGCCGCCGGTGACCAGCACGCGTTTTCTAAGGGAGTAGCGTGATTTCAAGATGTACCTTCAATGGGATCAATCGCCAGTATCGCAGCGCGCATGACGACCGACGATTCGCTGGCGGAGGTGGCGAGTCTAAGCTCTATCCGCGCGTCTATCGGCCAAGCCTTCGCGTACAGAAAATTGCAATTGCCGCATTTTAATGAGGGGATGCCGCCGCTGAGGCGTCCCAGCGCATTGCCCAGCATCGGAATCGGCCAGCCAACCCGCGCCACTTTGCGCCACTTTGTTACTTGCCATGTAAATGACCCGGCCAGCGGCGAATTCGAACTGATCAGCGGAAATCAGGTGCGAGCCCCAACCCGGCTGCATGGCCTGGCCCCAAAAGCCCGATGCGGCGGTGACCATAAACTGACCAGCTGAAAGATCCGCCTGATCCGTCACAAACCCGATGATGAATCCGCTGGCATTGAAAAACAGTGACCCCGAGAAAGTCACAGTCAGCAAGAAGCGGCAGGGGCGCAGTCACTCTGTCATTGAAAGCCCGCAATGCAATATGGAAGTGGCAACAAACCACTATGCGCGCCCCGACAGCGCGCCGATTTCTGAACCTGCGGCATCTTGTTCATTGCGTTAACGTGGGCGTTGCACCCGGACGCGCGCTCGCTTCTTCTCGGACCAAGTCCGATATCCGTTGAAATCGGACCGCTTTGATTCCGGATGTCCAACCCCTCCATGTCGCTCGCCATTGGTATGAGACGACAGATCGAACCAAGTGATGATTTCGTGTATTCGGCAAGGCGGCAATGTGGCAAAAGCACCGTGGCGCATGACGGATTGCTGCAGTTTCGCACTTCATCGCGGAAGCGACCGATGGATGGCTAGGGAAGCGCGCTTTCGTACAACGCGCTGCCAGGTGAAGCGGCAGCTGCCGCCCGGTCAAGCGACCACCAGGCAGGGCGCCCCGCAGATCGGAAGTTGGTCGACTGCATCGACCCCGCGCGCCAGCCGGCTGCTAGAAATGTATCCCCCGCATCATCTGCTGCATCGCAATCGCCTCTGGCGACAACTGCTGCTTGGCCGGCTTCTCCCCCGCCTTGGCCCCCTTGGCCGCACTGGAATCGGGGAACATCCGAAAACTGGTGTTCATCGCGATCTGCGCCACCCGCGGTACCAGCGCATGCATCAGCTGCCCGGTGATGCCGAGCCGGGTGGCAACACGCACCGGCTTGAAGATGCAGGCCTGGGCGATCATGTCGGCCGCTTCCTCGGGAGCCAGCGTCGGCACATTGTTGTACAGGCCGGTGGGCGCGATCATCGGGGTGCGCACCAGTGGCATGTTGATGGTGGTGAACGAGATGCCCTGGTCGGCGAACTCGCTGGAGGCGCAGCGGGTCCAGGCGTCGAGCGCGGCCTTGGAGGCCACGTAAGCCGAGAAACGCGGCGCGTTCGTCAGCACGCCGATCGAGCTGATGTTGACCACGTGGCCTTTCTTCTTCGCCACCATCGCCGGCAGGATGCCCATCGTGACCCGCAGGCAGCCGAAATAGTTGAGCTGCATGGTGCGCTCGAAGTCGTGGAAACGGTCGTAACTCGATTCGATCGCGCGGCGGATGGAGCGACCTGCGTTGTTGATCAGGAAGTCGACGCTGCCATGGTTGTCGTGCAGCACTTTAATGAAGCGGTCGCAGTCTGCCATGTCGGCTATGTCGGCCGGGTAAGCGACGAAACTGTATCCCCTGGCCTTGGCTTCCTTGCAGGCATCCTCGAGCTTGTCGACGTCGCGCCCGCAGATGATGGTGGTGGCGCCGGCCTCGGCAAACTTGTGCGCCGCCGCCAGGCCGATGCCCGATGAGCCGCCGGTGACCAGCACCACCTTGCCTGCGACGGTACCGCGCAGCGAGCGGTCGATGTGCAGATCCGGATCCAGATGGCGCTCCCAGTAGTCCCAGATGCGCCAGGCGTAGTCCTTGAGGTTCGGGCAGGCAATGCCGCTGCCCTTGAGCGCGGCCAGCGTCTCGCGGCAATCGAACCGGGTGGGGTAGTTGACGAAGGTCAGCATGTCCTCGGGCAGGCCCAGGTCCTTCATGATCGCATTGCGCACCCGGCGCACCGGCGCCAGCGCCATCAGGCCCTTGGTGACGCTGCGCGGGATGAAACCCAGCAGCGCCGCGTTGACGAACAGGTTCATCTTGGGCGCATGTGCCGCCTTGCTGAAGATGTCGAGCACGTCGCCGACGCGGTAACCCACCGGGTCGACCAGGTGGAAACACTTCTTCGCGATGCCGCTCTTGTGGCTGATCACATCCAGCGCGGCGACGACAAAGTCGACCGGCACGATGTTGATGCGCCCGCCCTCGAGGCCGATCGACGGCATCCATGGCGGCAACAACTGGCGCATGCGCTGGATCAGCTTGAAGAAGTAGTAGGGCCCATCGACCTTGTCCATCTCGCCGGTCGTGCTGTCGCCCACCACCATCGCCGGGCGGTACACCGACCAGGGCACCTTGCACTCCTGGCGCACGATCTTCTCGCTCTCGTGCTTGGTCATGAAATACGGATGCTCGACGTTCTCGGCCTCCTCGAACATGTCCTCGCGGAACACGCCCTCGTAAAGGCCCGCGGCAGCGATCGAGCTGACATGGTGGAAATGCCCGGCATCGATGGCCTTGGCCAGTTCGACCGTATTGCGGGTGCCGTCGATGTTGACCGCCACCTGCTGCTGCTCGTCGGCTGCCAGGTCGTAGACGGCAGCAAGGTGGTAAAAGTGGTCCACGTGGCCCTTGAGCGCCTTGATCGCGTCGGCCGACACACCGAGTTTCTTCTCCGTCAGGTCGCCGAACACCGGCACCGCCCGTGCAGCGCTGACACCCCAGTACTCGCGCAGACCCTTGACCTTGGACTCGCTTTCCTTGCGGATCAGGAAATGCACCACCGACCCCTTGCGCGCCAGCAACTTGCCAACCAGTCGCTTGCCGATGAATCCCGTCGCGCCCGTCACAAAATAATGCATGTCAGTTCCTTCTTTGTTGCCTGTGGACTCCCCACCCGTGGCATTCTTGCCGAAAATCCGGCGCTTGGCATTCAGCATTAACCCCCCCTGCCCGCACGCCGATGGTGTGGCGCGATTTAGTGGCACGCACCTACACCGGGCGCGCCGGCCTCCGTACAGTCGGCGCATAGTCAATTGAGGGCCGTCATGACGGTCTTCGCATCGCGAGGAGACTCTCTTGGTCAAGAAACTGCACAAGTCCGGCCCGGCTGCTGCGGGACATGAACCCCTGACCGGCTCGGTCAAGGACTCCGCCCAGCAGATCTGGCAGGCGGGCCTGGGGGCCTTTGCCAAGGCCCAGGCCGAAGGTACCCGTGCCTTCGAGTCGCTGGTCAAGGAAGGCACCGCCTTGCAGCGCAAGACGCAGGCCGCAGCCGAGGGGCGCATCAACGACGCCACCGACCGCATGACGCACATGGCCAGCGACATCTCGTCCCGGGCGACCGGCCACTGGGACAAACTGGAGAACATTTTCGAGGAGCGGGTTGCCAAGGCGCTGAACAAGCTCGGCGTGCCCTCGGCCAAGGATGTCAACGCGCTGATTGAACGTATCGACGAACTCAAGCTCAGCGTGCAGAAGTTGTCCGGCGAGCAGCCGGCACCAGCCGCCAAGAAGGCCACCCGTCGCAAACCCGTTGCCACCAGCGCCGCCACAGCCCCCGCCAAGGCGGTCGCCAAGGTCGCAGCGAAGGCCCCCGCCAAGACGGTGACCAAGGCCCCGGCCAAGGCCGTGAAGACCACCACGCGCCGCACGGCAACCAAGCGCAAGCCGGCTGGCACGTCGGCTGCCGGCTGATTTGGCCGCGCAAACGCGCAAGGCGGCACGCTCGACCGCCGGCAAGTTCGTCCGCAGCGCCCGGCAGGCCGGCCGTGACAAGCCCCGGATCGCACTGGCATTGGCCGGTGGCGGGCCGCTGGGGGCGATCTACGAGATCGGCGCCTTGTGCGCGCTCGATCAATCTCTTCATGGCCTGGACCTGAACCGGCTCGACCACTATGTCGGCGTGTCCGCCGGCGGCTTCATTGCCGCTGGGCTGGCCAACGGCATCTCGGCGCGCGATCTGTGCGCCTCCTTCATCGAGGGCGATCCCAATGGCAACGTGGTGTTCGACCCAGCCTGGCTGATGCAGCCGGCCACCGACGAACTGGTGCGGCGCGGCATCATGTGGCCTGGCCTGATTCTGGGCGCATTGTGGCGACTTACAGCAGGCCGCAAGTCGCTGATGAACGCACTCGAGCACCTGGGCGCGGGCCTGCCGACCGGCGTGTTCTCCAACCGCAACGTCCACACCGAGCTCGCGCGACTGTTCGCGCGCGAAGGGTTCACCAATGATTTTCGCAAGCTCAAGACGCGCCTCACGCTGGTGGCCACCAACCTGGACACCGGCGACGCTGCGCCCTTCGGCAGCCCGGGCTGGGACCATGTGCCGATCTCGCAGGCGGTGCAGGCCAGCTCTGCCCTGCCAGGGCTTTATCCGCCAGTGGAGATCGACGACCAGTACTATGTCGACGGCGCGCTGAAGAAGACCTTGCATGCCTCGGTGGCGATGGACCAGGGCGTGGACCTGATGCTCTGCCTCAACCCGCTGGTGCCGTTCGACGCCAGCACACCCGAAACGCCGCGGGTGATGCAGCGCGGGCTGGCACCGGAGCACCGCCGCATCCCGCGCATCGTCGAGGGCGGCCTGCCGTCGGTACTGAGCCAGACCTTCCGCTCGATGATCCACTCGCGCATGGAGCTGGGCATGAAGCACTACGAGCGGGCCTACCCGGACACCGACATCGTGCTGATCGAGCCCGACCACCGCGATCCCGAGTTGTACCTGGCCAACACCTTCAGCTACCGGCAACGCCGCCACCTGGCCGAACACGCCTTCCAGCAGACGCGCCAGATGCTGCGTTCGCGCAAGACCGGCCTGTCGGCCAAGCTCTCGCGCCACGGCATTCACATCGACCATGCGGCGCTGGACGACCCCAAGGCCCACCTGTGCGCGCCCATGAAGCCGCCCACCCGGGTCGGCCGCGCCATTGCATCTTTGCAGGAAGTGATGGACGATCTGGGGCATATGGTCAAGCACCACCCCCCTGCCCGGCTCACCTGACATGGCCAAAAAAGCCCCGCGCCGCACCGCCGAGCGCATCCTGGAAGTGACGCTGGAGTTGTTCAACCGGTTCGGCGAGCCCAATGTGTCGACCACGCTGATCTCGGCCGAACTCAACATCAGCCCGGGCAACCTGTATTACCACTACCCGGCCAAGGACGAGCTGATCAACTCCTTGTTCGACCGCTTCGAGCGGTCGCTGACCGAGCTGCTCAATGCCAGCGACGGTGTGCGCGATGTCGAGGACGCGTGGTTCTTCATGCACAGCCTGTTCGAGCTGATCTGGCAATACCGCTTCCTGTACCGCGACCTGAACGACCTGTTGTCCAAGAACCGGCGCCTGGAAACACACGTGCAGACCATGCTCAAGAACAAGACGCGTTCGATCCGCGCCATGCTGGGCGGCATGAGCCGTGCCGGCGCGGTCAGCATCGATTCGCGCGAGGTCGAGCCGACCGCCACCAGCATGGTGGTGGTGCTGACCTACTGGCTGAGTTTCGAATACGTGCGTGACCCGCGCAGGGCGCTCGAGCCCGAAAGCGCCCAGGCCGCGCTGCTGCGCGGCGCCCACCATGTGCTCAACCTGCTGGTGCCCTACCTCGAGCAAGGCCAGCGCATGCATTTGCTGACGCTGGTCGGCGCCTACGACAAACCGGCGCCCTGAATCTGCCAGTTGCGGCGGTCCGTTGTCACTCCCCCCACGGCAACATCAGCGTCAGCAACGACAACTTGGCGAACTCGGGCTCGAACCCGTTGATGATGTTCTGCGGATCCGGACACAAGGTCGAGTCGGTGATCACGCCGAACTGCACGCCACCACCGTAACTCAGGATGGAGACGCCGAGCCCGACCGAGCCGCTTTGCGGCACCCAGACCAGATTCTGCTCGATCGTGGCACCAAGGAACCTGAGCTTTTCGCGGGGCCCGGGCACGTTCGTCATCACCGCGGTCGTCTTGCGCGAGAACAGGTTCAGCATCGCATCCTGCGCCGGCTTGATCAACAAGCCCGCCACCGCCAGCAGGCCGAATGCCAGCAGCGGCTGCAGACTGCCCTTGAGCTCGCCCATGCGCCGGCGCACTTCATACACCCGCTCGACCGGGTTCTCCAGCCCGATCGGCAAGACCACGGGCGCCAGCCCGAACCGGTTGCCCAGCTTGTAGGCCTCCTCCAGCGGGCGCAGGTTGACCGGCACCATGGCCCGGATTTCCTTGCCCGCGATCGCGTCGCCCTTGGCGCGCAGGTAAGCCCCGATGGCGCCGGCCACGCAACTGAGCAACACGTCGTTGATCGAACAGTTCAGTGCCTTGCCGACCGCACGCACCTCGTCGAGCGGGATCGGATCGCACCAGGCGACCCGCTTGTGGCTGCCCGGAGTGCCCTTGAGCCGGGTCGGCGAATCGTCGGGCATCAGCGCCAGCGCCGACGCGTCGCGTATCAGCTGGTAGGCCAGGCGCGCCAGCTCGGCGCCGCCCGCCATGCCTTTCTCGACCCCCTTCTGTGGTTCGGCCAGCAGGTCGAACGCACCGGCGATGCCCTCGCCGGCGCTGCCGATCGCCTTCACGGCCAGGCCGGTGAAGGGTTTGATGA
>CAZADK010000001.1:41472-46369 GCA_964483855.1 uncultured Rhodoferax sp. | reverse complement strand
CAATGACACCGCACATCAACTTGTTGACCAGTCCCAGCGCCAGAGACACCAGGTGCATTGCGGAGTCTGCCTGCTCTGGATTGACGTCATGTTGCACTGCATCCATGGGGTTAACCATGAGTAAATAGCGCTACAAGTGGTAGTGCACGATGCTAGGATTTCCCCTCAAGTTACACAGCGGTTACCAGACGGCAGCAATGGCAGCGTTATGGAGAAACAATGAAACCGACCACACTCAGTCTGTCCCACCACAACTATGGTCTGGGCAGGCTTGCAGATCTTGTCCGCATGTCTGTCATGCATTCCTCGAGTGGGCAGTCAGGACAGAGGAAGTTTGCAGAAACGCAGAAGCCAACGCTGGATTCCAGGCGTTGCAAAGAATCACTGCTGGAGGTGATAGAGTCGCAAATCATTCCAAGGTTGTTGAAGGCTCTCCCGGCGGGAGATGCGTCCAACGCACGGGAGTTCAAGGCGGTTTACCAACCCACTGAACAAGAAATAGACCAGTTTGCACAGTTGTGTCTATCGAGCGATGAAAAGTCCGGGTTGGCGTTTGTCCAGAGGGTGCTGGACTCTGATGTCGGAAACGATAACGTCTTTCTTCATTTGATGGCGCCCGCAGCGCGGCACCTCGGCTTGTTATGGGAGCAGGATCTCGTTGACTTTACCCAGGTGACGTTGGGACTCATGCGGATGCATCAGATTACCCACCAACTGGGCTATGAGTACCAGGATGGCCCTCAACACGCGGGAGCGGTACGCCGTGTCATGCTGGCTTGTGCCCCCGGTTCCCAGCATATTTTGGGGCTCACCATTGTGGCGGAGTTTTTTCGCAAGAATGGCTGGCAGGTGGTTGTGGAAATTGCAAACAGCGACTGGGAACTCGACCATGCCGTCAAGAACGAGTGGTTTGATTTGATCGGGCTGTCTGTGGCGCTGATAGAACAAGTCCGTGCGCTTCCCGTGCTGATTGACCGGCTGCGCTCTGCCTCGCGCAATCCGGGGGTATCGGTGTTGCTGGGCGGGCCCGCATTCCTGTCCACCGCCGTATCCGCCGAGAGTTTGGGTGCCGACGGTATTTCAATCGACGCTGCTCAAGCGGTCGTGCTGGGAGAGTCGTTGCTGCAGACCTAGTCGATGCGCATGCATTGCGTGACCGGTTGACGAATCACCTGAGTGAGAACCCAAGGCCGGTCAGCGAAGCCTTAACCGGCAGCGCAGAAAAACAAGGCCGACCCGCTGGTCGGCCTTGTTTTTTGAGGTTCGCTTGCTTGTATATCAACCGCCGGCTTTCGGCACCACTACTTGGGGCGCGTCTGCGGTCGGCGTTGCAGGTGCGACCGCTGTCGGTACAGAAGGGGCCGCGCTCGGATCTTTGCGTTGGTCGGGCGACAGCATGGCTGGGTAGCTCTGCGCCATCTTGGCGCCATACAGCGGCTTGAAGGCACCCTGGTGGCACGTCGTGCAGTTCACCTTGGCGATGTCACCGTTCGGGCCGCGGCGGTTGGCCGGGAAAACCGATATCAGCGGTTCCGTGCTGAGGAAGGACTGGTTCAAGTCCCGGGCCATGCGGATGCCATGGTAGGCTGTCACACGCTGCGGCGGAGATATGCTCCAGTCTTGGAACGACTGTGTGTTGTGGCAGTAGGTGCAGTTCACTCCCAGCGATTGGGACATATGCACCATCAGGCCGTAAGTGTGCTCGGCTTGCATGGTCGATTTGCGGTTGGCCGTCTCGCCTCTGCCAGCCATGGGAACCGGCCCGTTGACGCGGATTGGCTTGTCATCGAGCAGGTAGTCGGTAAACGGATCGCTGGGCAGCGAAGTCAGTCCGACTGATGGAGCGGCACGGTTCATGCCCGACATGCCTCCCATCGCTGCAGTGTCAAGCCGCGACTTCTTGGGGTCGTACCAGACGTTTTGCGGTACCGGATTGCCACGGTGACAGGTGTAGCAGGTGACACCGGTGGCGGCAACGTGCTGCTGCCATTCGCCGTTCAGGTGCTGGGTCATTTGCAGCATGCGCCGGGAAACGACCTTCGTATATTTGGATTCGTCAGCGAAGTTGCCTTCGACGTGGCAGTAGTTGCAACCCTGCTGTGGTGACACCCATTCGGTCATGGCGACCATGGTGCGAGCGAATTCGCCCACGCTCAGGTCGCCCAGAACCTTGACGTTTTGATAGATTTTGCCGGCAGTTGGGGCGTCGGCCTGCACGAGTGCGGGAGCGCTGGCTTCGGGCATCGCATTGAGCGGGGCTTGCTTGGCCAGCGTGCGCGGGTTGTAGATCTGGTCCATCGCGGTACCGGCCGGGCCACCTTGCACAGCGATGATGGGGGGTCGCTCGCACCCCGCAAGCAGGGCTGAAACGGTGATCACGAGTCCACAAATGCCGAGAGTCTTGTTCATTGCTTGTCTTCCGTGACGGCGTCAGGTTCCTTGATTGCCAGGATTATTTTGACCAATAGGTGTATTTTTATTGTGACATTACAGATTGTCAACTAATATATACACGTGCTTTCGATATTTTATTCGGCGTCCCAAGTGGCAGTCGCTTCACCCCCTATCGCAACCAGCGGCCGTGTGACGGCGCCTTGACTGCCGCCAAACATTCCCCGTTGTTCGCACTTATCGGGTTTGCGTTCCGACGACACAGAACAACCCAACGTGCCTCCTGTCGGCGCCAGGGGGCTTGACTCCTCAGCCGCGCAGACTCCGATAGCCACCGGGACACTCCAATGCAGTCACGCGGTGACACACCCACACCTGCGATACCGGGCGGGCGGGCAGGCAGAAGGGCTGCGCTGTCAACACCAGACCAGCAGTCTGAGCAGTTATAGTTCAGGGCGCTCACAAGCCAGCCCCGCAAGCTGCCAGTCGGTGTTCGTGACAGCAAAGCGCTCTTGATGCGTTAAGATTTTTTGCCAACAGGCCGAAAAAAACCATGGCCCTTTCATTTCCATTTTCAGCAATCGTTGGCCAGCAAGAGATGATGCTGGCGATTCAAATCGTTGCCGTCGACTTCTCGGTCGGAGGCGTCCTGGTTCTCGGTGATCGCGGCACCGGCAAATCAACCGCTGTTCGCGCCCTTGCTGATTTGTTGCCCCCGATCAAGGTGGTCAAGGATTGTCCTTACGGTTGTGACCCGTCCAGGGCGGGCTCACAGTGCCCCCAATGTCTGACAACGGGTACCGGCAAGCTCGCCACATCGACCCGGCCTGTGCCCATGGTGGATCTTCCATTGGGAGCTACCGAAGACCGTGTGGTTGGCGCGTTGGACCTGGAGAAGGCCCTTTCGCAAGGCATCAAGGAATTTGCGCCCGGTTTGCTCGCCCAGGCGAACCGCGGTTTCCTTTACATTGACGAAGTCAATCTGCTGGACGACCACATTGTGGACTTGCTCATTGATGTAGCAGCTTCCGGTGAGAATCTGGTGGAGCGTGAGGGCCTGAGCATTCGGCACCCCGCTCGCTTCGTGCTGGTGGGCAGTGGCAATCCGGAAGAAGGCGAGTTGCGGCCGCAACTGCTTGATCGCTTCGGCTTGTCGGTGGAAGTCAAAACGCCTCAGGACCTGGCCCAGCGCGTGCAGGTGGTGCGGCGCAGAGACGCATTCGAACGCAACCCACAGGCATTTCGTGACGAGTGGGAGCCGGCGAACCACAAGCTCAGGCAACGCATCGTCAAGGCCCGCAAGCTGATTGCGAACATTGAGGTGTGCGACGACGTCATGATGCTGATCGCGCGTCTTTGCCAGCAACTTGGCACAGATGGCCTTCGGGCCGAGTTAACACTGATTCGCGCGGCACGTGCCTATGCCGCGTTGCAGGCGGAAGTCCAGGTGGACGTCAGCCACGTGCGTATGGTTGCACCTTTGGCACTTCGCCACCGCTTGCGTCGCAACCCGTTGGACGACACTGGCTCAGGGGCTCGTGTCCAGCGGGCGGTCGAGGAAGTGTTGACCGCATGAACGGGGCTGAGCCCTCCGACCTTGACCCCCGCTGGCTCGATGCACAGTTCGCATTGATCGCATTGCAAATGGATCCCGCCGGCTTCTGTGGTGTCTGGATGCGGGCTGGCCATGGTCCCGTGCGGGACGCCTGGCTGGAGCAGTTACACGCCACCGGATGCCGGGTCTGCAAGATTCCGGCGCAAGTGGATGATGATCGCTTGCTGGGCGGTATTGATCTGGCCCGTACCCTTCGGACTGGCTCCGTGGTGTACCAAGCTGGACTGCTCAGCAGCGCGGACGGTGGAGTGATCCTGCTGTCTATGGCCGAACGGTTGACTGCCCAGCTGGCATCGCACCTGTACCAAACCCAGGACCAGGGTGTCGTTTTGCCACGGCACGGCGGGGAGCCAGCGGCGTCGCGATACGGACTGGTGGCACTGGATGAGTCCGATGAGGACGAACCGGGGCTATGCGCCGCGCTGGCGGACCGCCTGGGTATCTGGCTGGATCTGCGTGACATCACACTCGCCCAGAGCGCACAGCGCGTTGCGCTCCTGCAGCCGCAAGAGATGGCAGAGGCCAAATTGAGATTGCAGGCCATGTCCCATGAACCGCAACACCTGCAGGCCTTGTGCGAAGTCTCACTGGTGCTCGGTGTGGACAGCCTGCGTGCCTGCAGTGCGGCCTTGCGGTTAGCCTGCTTGCATGCTGCCGTGCACGGACGCGACGCTCTGGAAGACGAGGATCTGGCGGCCGCCGTGCGACTGGTCTTCGGGCCGCGCGCCACCCGCCTGCCGCAACAGGAAAGTCCCGTCGAGCCGTCGCCGGAAGCAAAAAGTGCATCGGAGCCGGATGACGAAAGCGCTTTCCCGCCGCCGCCTCAACCGCCCGAGGAAACCGACGGATCTGACGCATTCGCAGGGGACGCGGAGCAAGCTCCGAAAGACG
>CAZADK010000001.1:0-41462 GCA_964483855.1 uncultured Rhodoferax sp. | reverse complement strand
GGCCAAACCATGCGCGGCTTGCAGCGCGGAAGACCCTTGGCCCCCCGCCCGGGAAGGCCGGGTGCCGGGAGTCGGCTGCATTTGCTGGCTACATTGCGCGCGGCAGCGCCCAAACAGCGCCTGCGCAAGCGCTGGGGGAGCGGGCGCATCGCCATTCGCGCCGAAGACTTCCAGCTGCACCGGTTTGAACAGCACCGCCCCAGCTGCCTGATCTTTGCACTGGATGCCTCGGGCTCTGCGGCTCAGCAGCGGCTAGCGGAAGCCAAAGGCGCTGTTGAGTTGCTTCTTGAGCAGTCTTATTCCCGACGGGACAGTGTATGTGTGATTGCCTTTCGCGGAACGCAAGCGCAATTGCTGCTGCCTCCAACCCGCTCTCTAGTGCGTGCCAAGAGGGAATTGGCCGGTTTGCCCGGTGGTGGTGGAACCCCGCTGGCCTCCGGCATCCAGACTGCATTCAGGCAGGCAGAGATGCTCCATCGCAATGGCTCGACGCCTATGCTGGTGCTGCTGAGCGATGGGCGGGCCAATGTGGCGCTATCGGGGGTTGGAGGACGTGCCCAGGCCCAGGCGGATGCGCAGGTCTGGGCTCAGAGGTGGTGCAGCAAACGCTTTGCTTCGTTGTGGATAGACACGTCCAAGCAACCCGATCCACGGGCGAAAGAGTTGGCAGCTCGCATGGGGGCGCTGTACGTGCCCATGCCATATGTGGACGCGCGGCGCATGGCCAGCGTGGTGGAAAGCCTGCGACACCAGCAATCCAGCGCGTAGCCAATCATGTGGGAGTCGTTGTATCCAGCTCTGGACTGGGAGACCAGCCAATCAACCTGGCCCCACCACAACTTCAGTCGCTTTGTTCAAACCCCCGGACAACGTTGGCATGTGCAGATCGCGGGTAACGGACCAACCCTGTTGCTGCTGCATGGGACGGGTGCGTCCACGCATTCGTGGCGCGATCTGGTGCCGGTGTTGTCGCGGCACTTCACTGTGGTGTGCCCCGACCTGCCGGGGCACGCATTCAGCGCATCGCAGGGCTCGCGTGGATTGTCGCTGGAGAGCATCACTGCGGGCCTCGGCGACCTGTTGGATACCTTGGGTCAGTGGCCCGCAGCTATTGTGGGACACTCCGCGGGCGCAGCGATTGCTGCGCAACTGGTGCTGGGCAACTCCGCACGACCGACGCCTTGCGTCATCGGACTCAACCCAGCCTGGCTGCCGCTTCCAGGACTGGCCAATTGGTTGTTCCCGCCAACGGCCAAACTCATGGCGCTGAATCCTTGGTCTGCCAGATGGTTGTCCAGGCAGGCGGCCAAGCCGGGAATGGTGCGACGTTTGATCGAGGGAACCGGCTCCAGACTTGACGAATCCGGCATTGCGCTGTACCAGCGGTTGTTGGAAGCCCCAGCCCATGTCAACGGTGTGCTGAACATGATGGCATCATGGCAGCTGGACGGTCTGGCACGCAGATTGCCGCGGCTTTGCGGCCCCGTCTTCATGCAAGTGGGTGCGAACGACCTGGCTGTTCCTGGCGTGTTGGCCCAGCAGGCTTGTGCCCTCATGCCGCACGCCGAACTCGTTTCGCTTGCGGGCTTGGGTCACCTGGCCCATGAAGAAGACCCGGCGGGCGCTTGCGAACTGATTCTCGAATGGGTCAACCGCAGGGGAGGTTGAGTTCGGCCGTGGCCCCATGCGATTGCCTGGCTGACGGCAAATGCCACGGCGAGCGACCGCCAGGGCAGGTCCCGGTTCACGCCTTGGCCAGACCAAACAGGTGAGCCAGATCCTTGAAGAAAATGCGAATGTGCGCGGTGATATCGCGACGCACCAGTTCCTTGTTCATGTAGGCTTCGAAGGTCAGGCGTTGCACATCCTTGTCCTCGCAAATCTTCACAAACCGCTCCCGGCGCTTGTCATTCTGGTACCAGAAGTACTGCATGATGCCCAGCACCCAGAAGACTTTCCCGTGCTGTCGCAGGAAGCGCTTGCGCACCTGTTTGAGGCAACGGGGATGACCGGTCTTCAACGCCAGTTCTACGGACTCTGCGGCCATGCGCCCGCAGGCCATGGCGTAATAAATCCCTTCGCCGGACGCTGGAGCCACAACACCTGCGGCGTCCCCAACCACCACCACATCGCGTCCGTTGTCCCATCGCGGAAGCGGCTTGAGCGGTATGGGGGCACCTTCGCGGCGCAGGGTCTCCGTGGCACCCAGCCCAGCCGCATCACGCAATCGACCAACCGAACTGCGCAACGAGAAGCCTTTGTCGGCGCTGCCAGTGCCCACACTGATCGTGTCGCCGTGCGGAAACACCCAGCCATAAAAGTCCGGCGAGATGGTGCCCTGGTAATAAACGTCGCAGCGATCCGGGTCATGCGCGCCGACCGTCTCGGGCGCCCGGATGATTTCGTGGTACGCAAAGACATACTTTGTCTTTTCTGCGCCGACGATGTTTTGTCGGGCTACTTCGGAGCGCGCACCATCCGCTCCTATGACCATGCGTGCCCGAACGCTGGTTGAAGCGCCGGTGGCATGCTTGTCCAAAACACTGAAATGAACGCGGGCAACCCCATCATCGTCACGGGTGATTTTTTCGTACGATCCGCGGCAGCGCATGGCCCCGTGCTCCACAGCACGTTCACGCAACCATTCGTCGAAGGTGTCGCGGTTGACCATCCCGACAAACCCGTTGTCGATGGGAATGTCCACCCGGTTATTCTTGGGCGACACCATACGTGCGCAACGTACTTTAGCCACCAGCAGATGGTCGGGTATCTGGAAGTCCTTGATGAGGCGCGGCGGAATGGCGCCACCACAGGGCTTGGGGCGCCCTTGGCGATCCATCAGCAGCACGGAAAACCCGGCCGTCGCCAGATCGTTCGCTGCCGTTGCGCCCGACGGCCCGCCGCCCACGACGACGACATCAAATTCAGATTGCAGCATGGTAGAAACTCCTACGGTTCGTTAGTTGACGTTTATTCAATGCGCAGCAGCCATAAAGTGCAAAGCCCATGCGCTGACCATCATTCCGGAAACAAATAACGGCACACCAAATGCGCTCACCATCAGGGCCTTCTCGACGGGTTGCGCGATGAAGCGTCGCATCAGGGGAAATTGCCCGACGCAGAGCAGGAAAACGGCAATCGCATGGAACGGCTGATTCCATTGCAGCAACAGGACCGCTACCAACAGTTGAGGTATGACCATGAAAGCGCAGGCGACGCGCGCGGCTTTTTTGACACCGAGTTGCACGGGCAGGGAGCGCACTCCCATCTGGGCGTCGCCCTGGACGGCCTTGAAATCGTTCAGGGTCATGATGCCGTGGGCGCCCACGCTGTACAGCAGTGCAAGCGTCAGCGACTTTTCAAGCGGCAATGCCCCGCCGAGCATCACCGCGCCGCCCGTGACCCATGCCAGACCCTCGTAACTGAGTCCGCATGCCGCGTTGCCCCACCATCCATTTTGTTTGAGTCGCAGAGGTGGGGCGCTGTAAGCCCAGGACAGCGCCACAGCCAGCGCGCAGGCCCAGAATCCCCAAACACCCAGGCTCCATGCCCAAGCCAGGGAGACCAAGCTCCAGACAATCGCGATGTAAAGACCCCAGTGGCCAGGCATCCGCCCGGATGGAATGGGTCGGTTTGGCTCGTTGATTGCATCGACGTGGCGGTCAAACCAGTCATTGACCGCCTGACTGCTTGCACAGACCAAGGGTCCGGTCAATACCAGCCCCATCAGGATGATGAACCAGTCGTCTCCCATGCTTTGCCCGGAAGCAACTACACCGCAGGCAAATGCCCACATGGGAGGAAACCATGTGATGGGTTTGAGCAATTCCGCAACGGTGGACAACCGAGGATAGACCATGAGGGATTGTCACCACACCGTCCAGAATGTCAATAGAAACTGACACTCGAAGTGTCAATTTAAATTGCTTGCATCGGTATCACTCACCATGCCGAAGCGACGCAGTTTGACATACAGACTCTGGCGCGACAGGCCCAGCATCTCGGCCGCTGAGGCGCGGTTGTTATTGGTAAGGTCCAGCGCCGAATGAATGCACATCTTCTCTATCATGTCGATGGTTTCGCCCACGATGTCTTTCATGGGCATGCGACCCACCAGCCGGGACAGTTCAGCTACCGAGCCTGCCATACCGGTGGTTCCAGGCGTCTCCAGCTGGCGCCGGCGAGCCATGTCTTTGACATAAAAAGCATAGTGGGTCTCCTCGCTGGCGAGCGCCAGGGCAGATATTTCCACTGCCATGACGCCACCGGCCATGGACCGTAGTTCCGTGGCGAACTCCCGCACAATGGATTGGGACCGGAGGTTGGTCAGCAGGACTCCCCAATCCACGCCGCCCCGAACCAGCCAGTTTTCCAGTGGTTGGCCGACGACCTGGGATGGCGCCGTGGCGCCGAGCATGGAGAGCAGCTCAGCGTTGGCAGACTTTACTTTCCCCGCCTTGTCGGTCAGCACGAAACCATCAGGCGAGTGCTCAAGGGCTTCGCTAAACAGTGTTTGTGTGCTGGACGCCGACGGGCCGAGCACAGGCTCCAGGGGCAGCAGACGCACCAGAAACTGCGGCCCGCCCTCTTGGCGAAACACGGACGCCGAGGCAGTGCAATCGCTGGTGGCGCCGGCAAACCGGGCGCGGCACATTTCGATACGGCCAGTGGCATGGGCCATACGCAGCATGGACTGAATCTCCTCCCGGTAAGGGGTCTCAAAGCATTCCTGCAGGTCCCGACCGATGAGTTTTCTGATGGAATCTTTGACAAACGCCTGGGCGCCTGCATTCGCCTCCAGCACGCGATAGGTCACGCCGTCCACTAGCATGATCGCCTCGGCGGTCGTATCAAAGAGCATGCGGTAACGGGTTTCAACATGGCGCAGACGCAGATAGTCCCGCTCCATGGACTGCTGGGTTTCCACGAGCCTGCGTTGGAGCACCGCCATGGCCTCCAGATCACGTCCAATAGCCAGGAACTTCCCACGATCCTGCAAGTGGAAAACGGCGTACTGAACGGCCACGTCCGCACCTTGAGCGGAAGTGTGGTTGACGTGCCGCCAGCGCACTTCGATCTGGGGTTTGTCCGGGCGGAGGATGTCCTGGATCTTGGCTCGGCTGTCGGAGTTGGCCGTGTCAGCCCAGGGTTTGCCTATCCAGCTCTGGCACCCCAAAGCCGCCAACTCGGCCTTGCGAACCGACACATCTTCGACCACCCCGTCCTCGTCCAAAATGATCGCTATGTCGGAGACAACGTTGATCAGTTTGGCCAGGGTATCGGCATGCAGAATTCCTAACTTCATGGGGCAAGCCAAATGCGGGTTGACGGTTTCGTTTCAATGCTCCTGGCTGCCCATTCACCCACCACAGACACTGGACTCACGCAGCGAGAGCCAGATGATACAGCCAGGAACATTGCCGCTTCCTCAGCGAATGCAGGCCTGTGCCGCCACGTACCGAAGCGCCAGGCGCTGCGCATCCCGCGCATCGCCCCCAATCAGGTCAGCCCCGATCTCGGTGGCGATAGCAGGATTTGCCGACACCAACGGTCCACCCACCATGATTTGCACGCTCTGATTACGGCAGTGGCGTCGAATGTGCGGAAACAAAGACCGCGCCAGTTCCAGGCAAACGTTGCTGCACAGGGAGTAACCGACTACGTCAAACCACTCGCTTTGCAACAGGCGTTGGGTTTGCGATTCGTTCTCCAACACCAGATGGCGCACCGACCAGCCTGAACGCTTGAAAAACTCCCCCAGCATGAAACTGCCGATGCTGTGCTGGGACGCCGGGCATCTCAGCAGCAGCGCGCTGTACCCATTGGTGTTCTCGTTGGCATGCTCCAGGAAAAGGGGGCTTAACTCGTACAGCACCGCTTGAAGCCTGGCACTCGCCAACGTGGCAGTTGCAAAGTCCACGCTGTCCTCTTGCCACCAAGGACCAAACGCCTGGCAGACACCAGCAATTCCTTGCAGATAGATTGTTTCGAGATCAACCCCACGCTGCGTCCAGTTATCGACAACAGCCATGGCCGATTGCTGGTCCTGAAGGCAAGCCAGGGCCAGCGCGCCTACATCATCGGCTGCGATGCCCACCACTGGACTTGCCTCCTTGGCACGCGAACGTACTCGCCGCAAGTTGAAGCCCGTGGGTCCGTGGATGCCAGGTGAAATGGGACGACTGGGAGACTGAAGGGCTTGCATGGGTAACGCCTTTTAACAGCAGTGGCCCAAGTTTTATTCCTTTTCGACAAAGCGAACCTAGGGAAAACCCCAAGTTTGTAAATAAAGAAATACGTCAATTTAAGTTGACACTGCGATTCGAGATGCCTACAGTACGTTCAACACCCGACCTGAAAACGATCCGATGTCCACCGCACCCCAGTCCTCTCACCCGCTCTACACGCCAGAGCAAAAGGCCCGACGGGATGCCTCGGGTTGGACTCTCGTACAAGGTGTTTTGGCGCCAGTGCAATTTTTGGTGTTTTTGGTCAGTCTGGGGCTGGTGATCCGGTGTTTGATGACAGGCCAGGGCGAGACCATTGCGCTTGGCTCTGTGGTGGTCAAGACGCTGGTGCTGTACGCCATCATGGTCACAGGGTGCATCTGGGAGAAGGTGGTTTTTGACAAGTATCTTTTTGCGGACGCTTTCTTTTGGGAAGACGTTTTCAGCATGCTGGTACTTGCTTTGCACACGGCTTATTTGGTCGCATGGTGGACCGGGAGCCTTACCGCCGAGGAGCAACTCTGGCTCGCCGTGGCGGCGTATGTCACCTATTGCATCAATGCCGGGCAATTTATCCTGAAACTGCGCGCTGCTCGCTTGCAAGCGCAAGCGATGGCGAAGGACAGCGCACAGGCGCCCACCAATCTCCTGCAACAGGGAGAGGCTGCTTGAACCCAGTGATTGCCATTCACGCCAAGGAATCGCTGGGATGCAGCGATGCCCCAGTACTGGTTCAGAAAGGCCAGCGCGAGGTATTTTGCGGTTTGACCGGCATCATCTGGTTGCATAGAAAAATACAGGATGCCTTCTTTTTGGTGGTGGGTTCCCGCACCTGTGCCCATCTGATTCAGTCCGCGGCAGGCGTCATGATTTTTGCGGAGCCCCGGTTCGGAACGGCCATCATCGATGAGCGCGATCTGGCGGGATTGGCAGATTGCAATGAAGAGTTGGACCGGGTGGTTCGCCAACTGCTCGCCCGCCGTCCCGATATCAAGTTGCTCTTCCTGGTCGGGTCCTGTCCGTCAGAGGTGATCAAGCTGGACCTGTCGCGCGCAGCCGAGCGCTTGAGCAAGGAGTACCTGCATGCCGTGCGCGTGTTGAACTATTCGGGCAGCGGCATAGAAACCACTTTCACCCAGGGTGAAGACGCGTGCCTCGCGTCTTTGGTCCCAGGTCTGCAACAGTCCACCGATGCCGCGCCGCGGCTGATGGTGGTCGGTACCCTCGCAGACGTGGTGGAAGATCAGCTGCGGCACCTGTTTGATGCCATGGGTATCGCGCAATTGGACTTTTTCCCGCCCAGGCGCAGTACGGCCATGCCGCGCATTGGCCCAGCAACGCACTTTTTGCTGGCACAACCGTTTCTGGCAGATACCGCAAAAACGATGCAGGCGCGTGGTGCCATGCATCTTGCGGCACCTTTTCCCCTGGGTGCCGAGGGAACCACTGCATGGTTGCAGGCAGCTGCAAACGCCTTTGGTGTCGCTCAAGAGCGTTTTGAAGAGGCCACCCGCGCGCCGCGTCAACGTGCGGAACAAGCGTTGAGCCGGCATCGGCCCCTGCTCCAGGGGAAGAAGATTTTCTTTTTCCCTGACTCCCAGTTGGAAATACCGATTGCCCGCTTCTTGAGTCGTGAACTTCAGATGGAGTTGTCGGAGGTCGGAACCCCGTATCTGCACAAGCAGCACATGGCGCAGGAGCTGGCGTTGTTGCCCCGGACGACAAAGCTCTCCGAGGGCCAGGATGTGGAACGTCAGATAGACCGGTGCATCGCGGCACAGCCGGACATGGTGGTGTGCGGACTGGGCCTGGCCAACCCACTCGAAGCTCAGGGCTTCACCACCAAATGGTCGATCGAGCTGGTGTTCACGCCCATCCAGGGCTACGAGCAGGCGGGCGATCTGGCGGGCCTGTTCAGCCGGCCGCTGACCCGTCGCATGAAGCTGGCTGCCTGAGGCGACACGCGATGCAATTGACTCTGTGGACATACGAAGGCCCGCCCCATGTCGGAGCCATGCGCGTTGCCACGGCCATGACCGACGTGCATTACGTCCTGCACGCGCCCCAAGGCGACACGTATGCGGATTTGCTGTTCACGATGATCGAGCGCTTGCCCCGTCGCCCGCCCGTCACGTACACCACCTTCCAGGCGCGTGATCTGGGTGGTGATACAGCGCAGTTGTTCAAGGATGCCGCCCAAAGCGCGTTCGACCGCTTTGCCCCCAAGGCTATGCTGGTGGGGTCTTCCTGTACCGCAGAGTTGATCCAGGACGATCCCGGCGGGCTCGCGCTGGCTTTGAACTTGCCGATTCCTGTGATCCCCCTGGAGCTGCCCGCCTACCAGCGCAAGGAAAACTGGGGAGCTGCGGAGACCTTCTACCAACTCGCTCGGCGTCTGGTTCGCCCCATCGCAGCGCGCACGCCCCTGGATGGCTCGCGCAAACCCCGTTGCAACATACTCGGGCCTACAGCCATGGGGTTTCGCCACCGCGACGACGAGATTGAAATTACCCGGCTGCTGCAAAGCATGGGTGTGGAAGTTCAAACCGTTGCGCCGCGTGGCGCCAGTACGGCAGATATCGCCTGCCTGGCGCAAGCTGACTTCAATGTAGTGCTCTACCCCGAAGTGGCCCACACCACGGCAGCGTGGCTTGAGCGCCAGTTTGGTCAGCCTTACACCCGCACCATTCCCATTGGCACGTCAGCCACGCAGGAGTTCATGCGGGAAGTGGCTGGCCTTGCGCGGCTCGACCCCGCCTCAATTCCCGTGGATCAGTCCAAGGCAGCGTGGTACGCACGATCGGTCGATTCAACCTACCTCACGGGCAAACGCGTATATCTGTTTGGTGATGCGTCCCACGTGGTCGCTGCCGCACGGGTGGCCAGTCGGGAAATGGGCTTCGAGGTCGTGGGCATGGGCACTTACAGCCGGGAGTTGGCGCGCGACGTACGCGATGCGGCCAGGCAATATGGTGTCGAGGCGCTGATCACCGACGACTATCTGGCGGTAGAAGAGCAAATCACCGCCTTGCAACCCGAGCTCATCCTCGGTACCCAGATGGAGCGCCACATTGCCAAGCGCCATGGCATTCCGTGTGCGGTCATTTCCGCGCCGGTGCACGTGCAGGACTTTCCGGCACGGTATGCGCCCCAAATGGGATTCGAAGGTGCCAATGTGCTGTTTGACACCTGGGTGCACCCGCTCATGATGGGGCTGGAGGAGCATCTGTTGGGCATGTTCCGGGAAGACTTTGAGTTTGCTGCCGGCGCTGCGCCCTCGCACCTCGGAGCGGGGCACGCACAGCCTGCACCGGAGCCCGTTACTGCCAAGCCGGTTCCCAAGGCCGCGCCGGTCAGCCCGGAAATTATGGTGCCCGTGACAGCAGTGGCGTCGCTTCCGAACGGCTGGACGTCTGAAGCAGAAAAAGAGCTTAACAAGATACCCTTTTTTGTGCGTGGCAAGGCCCGTCGCAATACGGAGCGATACGCACAGGAACAGGGCGTGATAACGATTACCGTGGAGACGCTTTACGATGCCAAATCTCATTTCAGCCGCTGACTCGGCGCGCGCTGGCAGGAGCACCCCTATCCGGGTGACCATCGTGACGATGGATACCCACCTGTCCACCTCGATGCAGCGGGCAAGCAGCCAACTGCGCAAAGAATTTCCAGGCCTGCACGTCTCGATGCATGCTGCCTCCGAGTTTGCCAACCATGACGATGTCATTGCCCGCTGCAAGGCCGACATTGCCCAAGCCGACATCATCGTAGCGGGCATGCTGTTCCTGGAAGACCACTTCCTTCCCATTCTGGACGATCTGCGGGCCCGCCGTGACCATTGCGACGCGATGATTTGCATGGCATCTGCCACCGAGGTTGTGCAGTTGACCCGCTTGGGCCAGTTCGACATGGGCAAGCCCGCCAGCGGCCCCATGGCATTGCTGAAAAAGTTGCGTGGTAAAAAAGAGAAAAACTCGACCGGTGGAGCCGCGCAGATGAAGATGTTGCGCCGCCTTCCGCAGATGCTGCGCTTCATCCCGGGCACAGCGCAGGACGTGCGCGCTTATTTCCTCACTCTTCAATACTGGCTGGGTGGGTCGGACGACAACATGCTCAACCTCGTGCGCCACGTCATAGACCGGGGTGCCAGCGGGCCGCGCAAACACCTGCGTGGTCTCACCAAGGTTGCTGCGCCCGTCGACTACCCGGAGGTAGGCGTCTATCACCCGCGCCTGAAAGGCCGCTTTGCGCAAGAGGCCGGGTTGCTGCCAGCCCCCGCCGGTGTAGCGGTGAAAGGCACCGTCGGGCTTCTGGTGTTGCGCTCTTACCTTCTTACCGGAAATTCGGCGCACTATGACGGTGTCATCAGTGCGATGGAAGCCCGCGGGTTGCGCGTCATTCCGGTGTTCTCTGCCGGGCTGGATGCGCGCCCCGCCATTGAGGCGTTCTTTATCGAGAACGGGCATGTCACCATCGATGCCATGGTGTCGCTCACCGGCTTCTCGTTGGTGGGTGGGCCCGCCTACAACGACTCGAAAGCCGCCGAGGAAATTCTCGCCCGGCTGGACGTGCCGTATGTCGCCGCCCAGCCCGTGGAATTCCAGACGCTGGCGCAGTGGGGTGGCTCGGACCGGGGCTTGCTGCCCGTGGAAAGCACCATCATGATCGCCATACCCGAGCTCGATGGCTCCACGAGTCCCATTGTCTTTGGGGGTCGCCCGGGCGCGCCGGGTGTGACCTGCACTGGCTGCAGCCACGCCTGCACCTTCCACGAAGCAGACAACACCCAGGACATGGCATCCTGTCCCGAGCGCGCTGTCATGCTGGCGGCGCGGGTCGACAAGCTGGTTGCGCTGCGACGCAGCGCGCACGCTGTACGCAAGGTGGCCGTGGTGGTGTTCAACTTCCCGCCGAATGCGGGAAACATCGGCAGTGCTGCGTACCTCAGCGTGTTTGAGTCGCTGTTTCATACGCTGACCGCCATGAAGGCCCAAGGTTACACCGTGGACATGCCAGCGGATGTGGATCAGTTGCGCGAACAGATTCTCCATGGCAACGCCTCACAATACGGTGCGGATGCCAATGTGCATACCCTGATCTCTGCCAACGACCATGTGCGTCGCGAGCCCTGGCTGAAAGAAATTGAAGGCCAGTGGGGTCCCGCACCGGGACGCCAGCTGAGCAATGGCCAGTCCATTTTTGTACTGGGTCGGCAATTCGGCAACGTGCTGGTGTGCGTGCAGCCTTCTTTCGGATACGAGGGTGATCCGATGCGCCTGCTGTTCGAGAAGGGACTCGCCCCGACCCATGCGTTCTCTGCCTTTTACCGCTACCTGCGCGAGGACTTCAAAGCCCATGCGGTGCTGCACTTTGGCACGCATGGGGCGCTGGAGTTCATGCCGGGCAAGCAAAGCGGCATGGCAGGCAGTTGCTGGCCCGACCGCCTCATCCACGACCTGCCCAACATGTATTTGTATGCCTCCAACAATCCGTCGGAAGGAGCGATTGCCAAGCGCCGCAGCGGTGCCACCCTGATCAGCTACCTGACTCCCCCCATTGCCCAGGCAGGTTTGTACAAGGGTCTCAACGAGGTCAAGGCATCCATCGATCGCTGGCGCGTCCTGGAGCCGGGCGCACAGGAGCGCACGGAGCTTGCCGTGCTGCTGCAGGCGCAGTCGGTCGCCATGGACCTGGTGCCCGCAGAGCCGCTTTGGAGTGCCAGCGACGCTGGTGCACTGGACGCCCTGGTGGCGAAACTGGCCGAGGACCTACTACAACTCGAATACGAACTGATTCCACACGGACTGCACGTGGCCGGTCGGGCGCCCTCGGTAACCGAGCGTGTGGACATGCTGCTGGCATTGGCCCAGGCAAGCCATGAGGTAATGCTGCCACGCGAAGCGGTGCAGACGCTGGTGGATGGTGGCGACGTGGACGCTGCGCTACGGGTGGGGCACCTGCCGCAGGACGCGAAGCACCGCGACATCCTGAACTCGCTGCGCGAGGCCAGCCAATGGCTTGCGAAGGACACCGAAGTGGACGCCATCCTGCGCGCCCTCGATGGCCGCTACATCCGGCCTGCGCCGGGCGGCGACCTCCTGCGCACGCCCGAAGTTCTGCCTACTGGCCGCAACATTCATGGGTTCGATCCGTTCCGCATACCCAGCGCGTTTGCCGTTCAGGATGGACGCAAGCAGGCCCAGCGTCTGCTGGATCGTTATGCCGCCGACGGACATCCCCTGCCCGAATCCATCGCCATGGTGCTGTGGGGCAGTGACAACCTGAAGAATGAAGGCGCCCCCATTGCGCAGGCACTGGCCCTCATGGGCGCGGCACCGCGCTTTGACAGCTACGGCCGTATTGCGGGTGCCACGCTGATTCCCCTGGAGCAATTGGGCCGGGCACGGGTGGATGTGGTGATCACCCTCTCGGGCATCTTCCGCGATCTGATGCCGTTGCAAATTCGTATGTTGGCAGAAGCTGCCTACCTGGCCGCTGCGGCTGCCGACGAGCCATTGCACCTGAACCCTATTCGCAAACACGCGCTGGCGCACCAGCAGGAGCATGGCTGCACGCTGGAGATTGCCGCCCTGCGGGTGTACGGTAATGCCGAGGGCGCCTATGGCTCCAATGTCAACAACCTCGTTGAGAGCAGCAACTGGAGCGAAGAAGGCGAACTGGCGGAAACCTATACCCGGCGCAAAGGCTTTGCCTATGGTCGCTCCGGTCGCGCCGAGCAGCGCACTGCCCTGCTGCAAAGTGTGCTGAGCAAAGTGCAGTTGACCTACCAGAACCTCGACTCGGTCGAACTCGGTGTAACGACCGTGGATAACTACTTTGACACGCTGGGAGGCATTACTCAGGCTGTCAAGGCGGCTAGCGGCGGCAAGACCCCGCCTGTTTACATTGGAGACCAGACCAAGGGCGACGGTGCCGTGCGCTCCCTTCAGGAACAGGTGTCGCTGGAGACGCGCACCCGCATGCTCAACCCCAAGTGGTACGAGGGCATGCTGGAGCATGGTTACGAGGGCGTGCGGCAGATCGAGGTGCATGTCACCAACGCCATGGGCTGGTCGGCCACCACCGGCCAGGTGCAACCCTGGGTCTACAAGCAGCTGTCCGAAACCTTCATGCTCGATCCGGCCATGCGCGAACGGCTGGCCAAGCTCAACCCCACCGCCTCCGCACGTGTGGCCAACCGGCTGCTTGAGGCGTCGGAGCGCAACTACTGGCATCCCGATGCCGACACATTGCAAGCCCTGCGCCAGGCCGGCGAAGAGTTGGAAGACCGCCTCGAAGGCGTACATGAAGGAGTCCCCGCATGATTGAAACCGCATCCATTCCTGTGTCAGGTATCCGACGCGGGGGCCGTCCTGCTGACGGCGAAGGCAGTGTGCAGGTGCAGCTCGATGCCTCGGTCAAGATTGGCACTGCCAAGGTGTTTGCCATCTACGGCAAGGGCGGCATCGGCAAGAGCACCACGTCGAGCAATTTGTCGGCGGCTTTCTCCAAACTCGGCAAAAGGGTGCTGCAGATCGGGTGCGACCCCAAGCACGACTCCACCTTCACGCTAACGAAAAAGATGCTGCCCACCGTCATTGACGTGCTGGAAACGGTGGACTTCCACGCGGAGGAGCTTCGGGTCGAAGATTTCGTTTTCCCCGGTTACAACGGTGTGATGTGCGTGGAGGCCGGTGGCCCTCCGGCGGGGACTGGCTGCGGCGGCTACGTCGTGGGCCAGACTGTCAAACTGCTCAAGGAGCACCATCTTCTGGAAGACACCGATGTCGTGATTTTTGATGTGCTGGGCGATGTGGTGTGTGGTGGGTTTGCGGCACCGCTTCAGCATGCCGACCGCGCACTGATCGTCACCGCCAACGATTTCGACTCCATCTTTGCCATGAACCGCATTGTTCAGGCCATTGGCGCCAAAGCCAAGAACTACAACGTGCGTCTGGGTGGCGTGATCGCCAACCGCAGCGCAGCCACTGACCAGATAGACAAGTACAACAACAAGATTGGCCTGAAGCTGGCTGCGCACTTTCCGGACCTGGATGTGATTCGCCGTAGTCGCCTGAAGAAGTGCACCCTCTTTGAGATGGAATATTCGCCCGAACTGGAAGCCGTGCAGAAGGAATACATGCGCCTGGCAGCCTCGCTGTGGCTGGGTACCGAGCCCCTGAATGCCGTCCCGATGAAGGACCGCGATATTTTCGACTTGCTCGGATTCGATTGAACCGCAAACCTATGGAAACCGCCAGCTACACCCAGCGCCGCAGCCAGATCGAAACCTACTTTGACCGTACGGCGGTCAAGGCCTGGGAGCGCCTGACGTCCGATGCGCCTGTCGGGCGCATTCGTGCCACCGTTCGCGCGGGACGCGACCGGATGCGCGCCAAGCTCCTGTCCTGGCTGCCGCAGGATCTGCAAGGCCGCCGTGTACTCGATGCCGGCTGTGGTACCGGTGCGCTGGCGGTGGAAGCGGCCCACCGCGGCGCACAGGTCGTCGCGATTGACTTGTCACCCACGCTGGTCAACCTGGCGCGCGAACGCATGCCCTTGCTCACAAACGGGGGCTCGATCGAGTTTTTGAGTGGTGACATGCTCAACCCGCTTCTCGGTCAGTTCGACCATGTCGTGGCCATGGACTCGGTCATCCATTACCAGACCGAGGATGCTGTCAAAGCCCTGGCCGCGCTGGGCCAGCGCACCACGCATTCGATCGTGTTCACCTATGCGCCGCGGACGCCGCTGCTGGCCACCATGATCACGATCGGTCAGATGTTTCCCCGCGGTGACCGGGCACCCTGGCTGCAACCCATGGCGCACAAGCGGCTCTTGCAATTGATGCGCGAAGACGCAGAACTGGCAAACTGGCAGGCCGCACGGTGTGAGCGAGTATCCAGTGGTTTCTACACCTCTCAGGCCATGGAGTGGAAACGCATATGAGACGGGCCATGTTTTCGAGTCTGGCGCGCCAATTGCCTTCGGCATGGCTCCCGTTTGCCGATGTGGCGAGTGCCGACCTGCCGATGGCGCGCTTGCTTCGCCTGTCCTTGTTCAAGGTCACGATGGGCATGACCACGGCGCTGATGATCGGCACGCTGAACCGGGTCATGATTGTCGAACTGGGCGTATCGGCCTGGCTGGTGGCACTGATGCTGGCCTTGCCCTTGCTGGTAGCTCCGTTTCGCGCCATCACCGGCTACCACTCGGATACCCACCGCTCGGCCTTTGGCTGGAAGCGCCTGCCCTTCATGTGGGGCGGAACCCTGGTTCAATTTTTTGGTCTGGCCATCATGCCGTTCGCATTGTTGGTCTTGTCCGGGCAGGGGGCCGTGCCCGTGCCCGACATCGTGGGCCAGGCTGCTGCGGCGTTGGCTTTTTTGGCCGTGGGTGCCGGTTTGCAAACCTCGCAGACCGCAGGGTTGGCCCTTGCCACTGACCAGGCCAGCGAAGCAACGCGCCCGCGGGTGGTTGCGCTGATGTATTGCATGCTGCTGGCCGGCGCTGTAATCGGAAGTTTGGTCTTCAGCTATCTGCTGGCAGATTTCACCCCCAAAATTCTGATTCAGGTTGTCCAGGGCTTCGCGCTGGTTGTACTGGCCCTCAATGTGGTTGCGCTCTGGAAGCAGGAGCCGCGCAACGCCCAGCGCGCAGCAGCCATGAAGACCGAGAAGTCGCCCCCATTCGCCGAGGTTTGGCGCCGCTTTATCCGCACGCCCAAGGTGAAGCGATTCTTGTGGGCCACCGGTCTTGGCACGATGGCGTTCAACATGCAGGACATTATTCTGGAGCCCTACGGCGGAGAAATTCTCCGCCTGAGCGTGGGCGCAACCAGTGCGCTCACCGCCATGCTGGCTGGCGGCGCACTGACAGCCTTCTTGCTGGCCGGCAGGTATCTCGCACGCGGTGCTGATCCCATGCGCATGGCCGCTTACGGCACCTTGGCTGGTTTACCTGCATTTGCTGCCGTCATATTTGCGGCACCGCTGGATTCCGGTTTGATTTTCAGGCTGGGCGCATTCGGCATCGGTTTTGGCGGCGGCCTTTTCGCCGTGGGTACGCTATACACCGCCATGCGCCTTGGAGAGGGCCGCTTTATCGGTTTCGCCCTGGGTGCCTGGGGCGCCGTGCAGTCTTTCGCTGCCGGACTTTCCATGTTCATTGGCGGCAGCCTGCGCGACATCATCAATAGCCTGGCCATGGATGGCACTCTAGGCAGCGCGCTGGCCAACCCATCCACCGGCTACAGCTTTGTATACCACATCGAGATGTATATGCTTTTCATCACGCTGATCGCCGTCGGTCCGCTCGTGCGGCGCAGTTCATCACCCGTCTCCCCGTCAACCAAACAGTTCGGCACGCCCGATCTGCAAGGCTGAGTCCCTTCGCAACCCAGGAGAACATCATGCAAGTAGGCGAAATAACCGGCTATGTCGATCTAGCCCAGATCATTCTTTATGCGTTCTGGGCGTTTTTCGCCGGAATCATCTATTACCTGGTTCGCGAAAACCACCGCGAAGGTTATCCAATGGAATCAGAAGGTCCGGGCAGCGCGGTTGTTACCGGATGGCCCATTCCCGAGCCCAAAATCTACAAGCTGGCCAACGGTAAAGAAGTCATGATGCCCGACCCCACGCGCATCGAGCCGCCGATCAACAACCGCCGTGATGGAACTTCCTACGGCAACCCGTACATTCCCACCGGCGATCCCATGACCGACGCCACGGGACCTTCCTCGTACGCGATGCGGGCCGATGTGCCGGACATAGATGTCCACGGTCACCCCATCATTCGCCCCTTGCGCGCACTGAGCGGCTACGGTGTATCCACCCATGACACCGATCCTCGCGGCTTGCCGGTCATTGGCGGGGACGACCAAGTGGCTGGAACAGTGGTAGACATGTGGGTCGACACCTGCGAAATGATGTTCCGATACATCGAAGTAGAAATCCATGCGGTCGGTTCGACACGCAAGGTCCTTTTGCCGGTGCCGTTCGCGCGTATCCGCAGCGACAGTGTCAAGGTCAACAGCATCTTTGCGGCACAATTCGGCGGCGTTCCCGGCCTCAAAAACCCCGAACAAATCACCCTGCTGGAAGAAGATCAAATTGCCGGCTACTACGGTGGCGGCACCTTGTATGCCCATCCTGATCGCTCGGAACCCATCCTATGACGTCTCTCCACAACGGCCGCGAGTACGAATTTGAGCCGGAGTTCGGCTTGCCAGAACCATTGCCCAAGGCCGAGCGCCTGATCTGGCAATCTTCGCCGAACGTGCGCGAGACGGCGATTCACATGTTCCACATGCGTAAGCTGGTGCTCTATTTCATCGCGCTGGGGTGCGTGCGGGTTGCATACCTGTCGGCCTCGGGGATGGCTTGGGATGAGGCGCTGATGTCCATGGTGTTGCCATCGGGCTTGGCGCTGATCGCGTTGGCTGCGACTTTCACGCTGGCATGGCTTACGGCGACAACCACGGTCTACACGTTGACTGACCAACGGATCGTCATGCGAGTCGGAATCGTGCTGACGCTGACCTATAACTTCCCCCTGCGGCTGATCGAGTCGGCTGGGCTCAAGGTGGGCACCACGGGTTTTGGCGACATTCCCATTGCGCTCAAGGGCGACACCCGAATCGCCTGGGTCCATCTGTGGCCCCATGCCCGCGCCTGGCGACTTGCCAGGCCCGAGCCGATGATGCGCTGCATCCCGGATGTGCAGCAAAAGGCGCAACAACTTTCACAGGCCTGGTCGCACGCGACCGGCGTTGTCGCGGCGCCAGCAGCTGACAAAAGGACCGATGTGCAGCCCATTAACTGGAAACCCAGCCTGACATGAAAACAAGCGCGCTGCCGTCCCCGGCCCCCGACACCTTCCCGCAGTGGGTGCTGTGGTGCGTGGGTTGCCTCTTGGCCTTTAGCTTGATCGCCGTGGGTTTGGTTCGCTTGACCGGGAACGGTCCGGACCAGTTGGCCGCCGCCATTACCGCAGAACGGTCGTTGCGTTTTGAGGACCGGCCTGACGGAGGTGTTTCCGTCATCGATGGAAATACCGGCCAACTTCTCACGGTAATGCATGGAGAGCAGGGCTTTCTGCGTGGCACCATACGCGCCTTGGCACGTGACCGTCGCTCCTACCAGATCGGCCCCGAGTTGCCGTTTACTTTGATCGCACGCACCGATGGCCGTCTTGGCCTGTACGATCCTCTGACCGGCCACCGCGTGGACCTGGAGTCTTTCGGCCCTGACAACGCTGCAGTATTTGCAACCTTCCTCACCATCAAACCAGTAGCTGAGTCAAACTGATCCGACTGGAGAATATATATGCAAGCCCCCGCCTCTATTGACTCGCCTGAAATGGCCGCCCTGAAAGCGAAGCAGGAGACCCTGCTGAGCCCGCGGTTTTACACCACCGACTTTGCCGCCATGGACAAGATCGATGTGTCGCCGATTCGGGCAGACTGGGATGCCATGCTGGCCGAGTACGAGGGGGACAACAACCATGATCACTTCCAGCGCACGCCAGAGTTCGCCGTTGAAGTGGCTCAGACGTTCAGCAAGGTATCGCCCGAGCTGCGCCAGGAGTTCACCGAGTTTCTGATCTCCTCGCTCACCTCCGAGTTTTCTGGCTGTATTTTGTACAACGAGATTCAGAAGAACGTCACCAATCCGGACATCAAGGCGCTCATGCGCTTCATGGCGCGGGACGAGTCACGCCATGCCTCGTTCATCAACCAATCGCTGAAAGACTTCGGCCTGGGCCTTGACCTGGGCGACCTCAAGCGCACCAAGGCCTACACGTACTTCAAGCCAAAATACATTTTTTACGCGACGTATCTGTCCGAGAAAATCGGTTATGCGCGCTACATCACGATCTACCGCCAGCTCGAACGCAACCCGGACAAGCGCTTTCACCCGATTTTTCGCTGGTTCGAGCGCTGGTGCAATGATGAGTTCCGCCATGGCGAATCGTTTGCCTTGATCATGCGAGCCAACCCCCATTTGCTACGGGGAGCCAACGTGTTGTGGATTCGATTCTTTTTGCTGGCAGTGTATGCCACCATGTACGTGCGCGACCACACCCGGCCGCAGCTCAAGGCGGCCATGGGTCTGGAGCCCACCGCTTACGACTATGAGGTGTTTCGCATCACAAATGAAATCACCAAGCAGGTGTTCCCGATATCGCTGGATATTGACAGCCCGGCATTTCGCGCGGGCCTGGCTAGACTGTTTCAAATCCAGACGGCGGTCGACGCCGCCAAGGCGCAAGGCGGCATTGCAGGCCTGGTCAAGCGCGGCTTCTGGTCGGTGGCTGCGGTGATTACCTTTGCCAGGCTCTATGTGATGCCCGTCAGGCGCCACGCATTGCCCGCTCAGGTTCGCATGGCTCCGGTCTGGTAGCCATGCTCGAGCTCTGGCTGCCTGTCGTCTTCGGCATCTTCATCTGGTGGTTTACCACCGGTTTGATATTGCTGCTGGACGGCTTGCCGCGCACCACCTTCCGCTGGAGCATTCTGATTTCATCGCTGCTGGCCCTCAGTGCACTGGTAGGCCTGGCGCACACTGCCAGCCAATCCACTGCGCTAGGCGCATACTGCGCCTTCACTTGCGCACTACTGGTGTGGGGCTGGCATGAGTTGACCTTTTTGACCGGGTCCTTGACTGGGCCGCGCAAGATTGCCTTCGCGCCCAACAAAGATGGCTCCGGTCGCTTTTCGCAAGCAGTAGCGGCCATTCTTTGGCACGAGTTGGCCATCATCGGCTGCGGATTACTGATCATTGCGATCACGTGGGGGGCCCAGAATCAGATCGGGACTTGGACATTTTTGGTGCTCTGGATCATGCGTACTAGCGCCAAGCTCAACCTCTACTTTGGTGTGCGCAACCTGAGTGAAGAGTTTTTGCCAGCGCATCTGGCCTACATGGGTAGCTACTTTTTGAAGCGTCCCATGAATTTCTTTCTCCCCCTCTCGGTCATCGGTTCTGGCATCGTACTGGCGTGGATGTTGGTGCGCGCTTTCGAGCCCGGCACCCCGACCGCCATGACCGTCGGATTGCTGCTGGTATCGACCATGCTGGCCATGGCCATCCTGGAGCATCTGCTGCTGGTCTTGCCCTTGCAATCCACCGCCCTTTGGAAGTGGGCACTGCGAAATCGCAAGACTGAGGCCACGATTGCGGCTGAACTTGCCACCAGGCCCAAACATGAAGACTTTCTCCGCGCCAGTTGAGCGCAGTATTCCCAATACGGAACACACCGGCGGCGGCGGTGGCGGCGGCGGACAGACCGACGCCCCTGTGGCGGTCGTCATCGGTTCCGGCTTTGGCGGTCTGGCTGCGGCGATTCGCCTGAGCGTCATGGGTTACCGGGTGCGGGTGCTGGAAAAGCTCGACGGCCCCGGCGGACGGGCCTATGTGCGCCGACAGGACGGTTTCACGTTCGACGGTGGGCCGACCATCATCACCGTGCCGTTTCTGTTTGAAGAGTTGTGGGCACTGTGCGGCCGCAAGTTGTCCGACGATATCGATCTGCGCTTGATGGACCCCTTCTACCGGGTCCGTTTTGACGATGGAACCCACTTCGATTACAGCGGTGATCCCCAGCGCATGCGCGGCGAAATTGCCCGGGTGAGTCAGGCCGACCTGGCGGGCTTTGACCGTTTCGTCGAGGAAGCAGACCAATGTTATCGGCTGGGGTTTGAAGCGTTGGGCTGCAAGGCATTCGACAGCATTGGTGATTTGCTGGCGGCCGTGCCCTCCATGATCAAAATGCGTGCCTGGCGCACCATGCATGGACTGGTGGCCAGCCACTTCAAGCATCCCAAATTACGCATGGCGATGAGCCTGCAGACCCTGCTGATTGGCGGCAACCCCTTCTCTGTCACGAGCGTTTACAGCCTGATCAATGCCCTGGAACGTCGCTTCGGTGTGTACTCCGCCATTGGTGGAACCGGTGCCTTGGTACGCGGCATGGTGAATCTGTTGGAAGGTCGCGGGGTGCCGGTTCGTCTGAACACCGAGGTGCGCAAGATTGTGGTGGAAGACGGCCGCGCGACCGGCGTCGAGTTGGCCAATGGAGAACATGTGCGCGCTGACATTGTGGTCAGCAATGGCGACACGGCCTGGACCTACAAAAATCTGATATCCCCGGAGCATCGCCGCCATTGGACAGACGCCAAGATTGACAAGGGCCGTTACTCCATGAGCCTGTTTGTCTGGTACTTCGGAACGGATCGCCAGTACACTGAAGTCCCCCATCACACGATGGTTCTGGGTCCCCGTTACGAAGCGCTGCTGACAGACATCTTTGAGGGTCACAAACTGGCAGAAGATTTCAGTTTATATCTGCATCGCCCTACCGCCACTGACCCATCTGTTGCGCCGGCAGGCTGTGACACTTTTTATGTACTTGCGCCGGTGCCGCATCTCGACAGCGGTACCGACTGGGCAACGCATGCCGAGCCTTACAAGCAGGCTGTCGCCAAGCGACTGGAAGAAACCCTGTTGCCGGGCTTGCGCAGCCACATCATCAGTTCACACGTGATGACTCCGCAAGACTTTCACGACAGGCTGCTGTCTGTAAAAGGTGCCGCGTTCGGACTGGAGCCGTTGTTGCTGCAGAGCGCGTGGTTTCGACCGCACAACCGCAGCGAGGACATTGAAAACCTCTATATGGTCGGCGCCAGCACCCACCCGGGCGCGGGTATGCCGGGCGTGCTGATGTCTGCGAAGGCACTCCAGACCGTTGTCCCTCCCGTGTCACGCCATGTCCCTGCTTGATACTGCTTCTGCCGTCCAACCCAGCTACGATTTTGAGGCCTGCGAGGCGCTGATGGCGGGCGGATCCAAAACTTTCTTTGCGGCCTCCCGGTTGCTGCCGGAACGGGTACGCGGGCCGGCGATTGCCCTGTATGCGTTTTGCCGGGTGGCGGATGACGCTATCGACTTTGCAACCGACCGGGCAAGCGCTCTGGTTCAGCTCAACGAACGCCTGCGCTGCATCTACGCCGACACACCGATGGACTTTGAGTCCGACAAGGCGCTGGCAGCAGTGGTGCGCGAATTTCACTTGCCTCTGGAGTTGGTCAGTGCACTGCTGGAGGGCTTTGAGTGGGATGCCGAAGGACGGCGCTACGAAACCCTGGAAGAGCTGCAGTCGTATGGCGCGCGGGTGGCCGGCAGTGTGGGTGCCATGATGGCGGTCATCATGCGTACCCGCAGCGAACAAGCGCTGGCGCGTGCCTGTGACCTGGGCGTGGCCATGCAACTGACCAACATTGCCCGCGACATCGGTGAGGACGCGCACTGCGGCCGGCTCTACATTCCGCTGCAATGGATGCGTGAGGTGGGGCTGGATCCGGATGAATGGATGAAAACCCCCTTATTCGATGACCGTATCGCTGCGGTCGTTACGCGCTTGCTGGCGGCTGCCGATGATCTGTATCGGCGTTCAGAGCACGGCATTGGTCAACTGCCCCGCGATTGCCGTCCGGCCATCCGGGCCGCTCGGCTGGTGTACGCCGAAATCGGTCGGGAGATCGAGCGCGGTGGCCTGGACTCCATTAACCACCGAGCCGTGGTATCCGGACGCCGCAAACTGGGGCTGCTGGCCCGCGCCTGCGGCGCGGCGCTGCTGGCCCCGGCAGATCCCACCACGACGCTGGCTCCCTTGGCCGCCAACCAGTTTTTGGTTGACGCGGCCTTGGATCAGGCACCGTCGAGCACATCCCACCCGACTCGCCGTCGTTCGTTTGAAGAACGTGCTGCATGGGCTGGCGATTTGTTGGAACGACTGGCGCGCCAGGACCTGGAGCGTGGGGCGACCCACATCCGCCACAACACACCGAGCAGCCAATGACCAGCGTAGGCTCGTCCTTGCTGTGGGTGAAGGTGTTGGTGCTGCTGGGTGCCTTGGGCCTCTTCGTCTGGTGGCAGTTTCGCGATCTGGCCCGCGCCCGCAAACAGAGGGAGCGCGCGGCGAAGTCGCCAAACCAGAATCCTCGCAGCTAAGCTTTCGAGGCACGTGCCTCGGAGCGCGCCAGTTCACGCGGCGCCTGAGACGAGGCTTTGACCCCGCTGGTGGCCAGGCCCTCGACAAACAGCTGTTCGATCTTTGGGGCGGCCCGCAACAGCTCACGTTCAGCCATCGGTGTATGCAGCCAGGCCCGCAGCCAGTGCAACACCCGAATCCAACCCGGCACCCAGATTCGGCGCGCACGTCGGGTGAACCCGTCGACGATCATCAGCGCAGCTGCATCCGCTTCCATGGCGTTGCGCAGCACAGCTGGTGCGGTTTCCTGCAGCCGGACAAACGCCGGGTGTAATGAGCCTTCGGTCATGAGCGGCGTCTTGACCCAGGATGCATGGATCACGCCCAAGTCCACCCCATGACCCGCCAACTCGATACGCCACGCGTTGCACATCGCCTCTACTGCAGCCTTGGAAGCTGCATAGGCAGACACCGCCGGCGGGTGGGCAAACGATGCCAACGAGGCGCTTACGGCCACGTAGCCTCGAGATTGCACAATAGCGGGTAGCGCCGCACGCACGGTATTGAATACGCCAAACACATTGACCTCCAGGCACCGTTTCCACGCCACAGGGTCGGTGTAAGCCAGCGGACCGAACGCGGCAATACCGGCATTAGCCCACACAATGTCGATGCGGCCGAACCGCGCCAGGGTCAGGGCCACCGCATGCTCGCATTGCGCCAGGGACGTCACGTCTGCTGCAACGGTAAGCACCTCGCCACCCAGCGCCGCCGCCACTTGCGCCAACGGTGCGGCGTCGCAATCGACCAGGACGGGTATGGCTCCGCGCTGTTGCAGGACCTTGGCGGTAGCAGCGCCAATGCCCGAACCGCCACCGGTGATGAGAACAATCAAGCCCTGCATGCCAACTGATGTCTGCCTGGACGGGCATGAAACATACTGCGCCTATGCAATCTTGGTGATCATCAAGTAGAAAATCGGCAACGGAACCACGGTGGCGATGGCGCCGCTGATCTGCCAGATGCGCGACAGTTTCAGGTACTCGGGCGTGATGGCCTTGTCGCGCCTGAGTAACACCCGCTGGCGCAATTGAATGGGCACCAGCACCAGCGCCCAGATAAGTCCGGACAATCCGAACAGGCCGTAGGACCAGGCGATCCAGGTCTGCGAGCTGGCTCCGCCGTAGCGCTCAGCCAGAAGCGAACCGGTGTAGACCACCAACAAGGCCCCGGTCAGGGTAAACAGCAGATCGGTGATCAGCACCAGGCGGTTGCTAAAGGCAATCACCTCATACTTCCCGGTTCTCTCCGCCAGGGCGGCCCAAGTCCCGCTCACCACAACATTGCCCAGGAACAAACAGGCCGAGAGCACATGCACAATCTTCACGGTGTCTCCGGCGATCATGAGGCTTCCCTCACCAGACCCGGCGCGGCATGCGCCAGGGCAGCATCCAGCGCATCGGTAGTGCGGTCAGTCGCTGGGGTTGCAAGGTTTCATGCACGGCGGTGACCGATTCACCCAGCAACTGGGTCTGCAACAGGCTACGGGCATAAAAAGGTGCGTCCTCCAGGGTTTCCAGCACACGCGTGGTAGAGCCGGCATCCGATCGAACAGACCGCTTGATACGCCAAAAAGTCGATGGCAAGGCCTCGCGCCGCGGCGGCGCCTCAAATGCATGAACCATGCCCTGCGGGGTAAATCGTTGGGCGATCACCCGCTCACTGCCATTGGTTTGGCGCACATCGTACATGACCGCGGTGCTGCCGTCAGCCAGACTCGCACGCGACCAGTCCCAGACGTTGAACGGGCGTGTGACTGGCTCGTCCCCTTCGTTGCTGTCCAGATAGGCCTGCCCCTTCCAGTTGGCTTGGGGTCGCTCCAGGTCCACCTCAACACGGGCGCATGGCGCAATCGGCCCCCACCGATGGTGCCCGGCATCGTCAAGCGCCGCGACATAGGAACACAGCGCTTTCGGAAAGATCCGGACCTTGCCGCGGATGCGAAAAGGAAAGGGCGCGCAAACCTCATCCAGATGAATGCTGAGGTGGTCCTGATGCCAGTGCAAATTGCTCGGACCCACGCCAAAGTGGCGCCGGTCGCGCTGCACTGCGGCACGGGTGCGCTCGGTCATGGCCCAACGTTTGCCGGCAGCGCCATACAGGGCCACATTGATGGCGCAGTGATTGTCCGGGTCGACGCTATTCCCGCGGCGGGCAAACGCCGAAGCGTAGTACGGAGAAAACACACTGCCCACAAAAGCAATGATGCTCAAGGCGTATCGGCCGTCATCGCTGATGGCGTCGACATACCACCAGAGATACGCACCCGGCCCAACTTCTTGGTCGAAACGAGGTGCGCCATCACGGTCTCGGCCGCCAGTTGCCCCGACAGCGCCGCCATCGGCACCCCCGGCCCCGGATGGACGCTGCCACCCGCCAGGTACAGCCCCGCAAGCTTGCTGCTGGAGTCCTGCCGCGTAAAGGGGGTCATCCAGCCGTGGGATGCCCTGCCGTACAGCGCCCCACCCGTGCCCGGGAACAGGCGGTTGAAATCGTTCGGTGTCGTCGTCACCCACTGGGCGGACGCGGGGTCGATCTCCAAACCGCAACGGCGCATCAGCTCCAGGCTTTGCTGCTGGCATGTTTCTATCTCCGTGGCATCGCAAGGTCGTAGGTCACCGTCGGCGGGGGCATTCACCAGGCACAAAAGGCGTTCGGCCTGCCCCGGGTTCTGGGCATCGTCCTGGCGGTCTTGCGCGCACACGTAGACGGTCCCGCGCTCAGGTAGGCGGCGGCGGCTGAAGATGTCCGTGAATTCACTGCGGTAATCGGTATCAAAAAATACGTTGTGTCGTACCAGCGGAAAACCGGCGGTGCAGGCTTTGACAGACCAGGTGATCGCCGACAGGGACCTCTGCGCGCGACGGGTAGCAGGCGAGGCTGCACGGGCAGCCTCGCCCAGCAAGCCTTGGCCCAACGCGCTGGCATCTCCATTGAAGACCACGGCGTCGGCATCAATGCGCTCGCCATTACCCAGCTCTACGCCACAGGCCCGTCCATCTCGCACCAGTATGCGTTGACAGTGCGTACCCATGCGCAGCACGGCACCTTGTTGTTGCGCCAGATCGGCTAGTACATGGGCCAATTGGTGCATACCGCCTTGCACCGACCACACGCCGTCCAGTTCCACGTGAGCGACCAGCATCAGGGTGGCCGGCGCCAGCCAGGGGGAGGCGCCGCAGTAGGTGGCGTAGCGGCCAAACAGTTGTTGAAGACGGGGATCGTGAAAGTGTTTGCCAAGGGCTTGCCACAGGGAAGAAAAAGGCCCCAGACCCGCCAGCGTTCTGAGCCCGCCCAGGCCCAGGTCACCTGCCATTCCCATCAGGCTAGGGCGCGATGAGCGGATGTAGGGACCTTCCAGGCACTGGTACACCGCACGCGCCTGCTGGCAGAACGCCAGAAACCGACGGCCTTCCGACGGAGAGCTGAAGGCCGCAATGGCATCCGCGGAGCGGTGCACGTCCGAGTAAAGGTCCAACCGATGGTCATGGTCGCGCCACGCGTGGCGTGCCAGCACAGACAGGGGTTGCAGGTTCAGCACTGCATCCAGCGACTGGCCCACGGTGTGAAGGATCTGCTCAAACACCCAACGCATGGTGAACACGGTGGGCCCGGAGTCGATCGGCGAACCGCCCACCACCACCTGGCGCATCTTGCCGCCAGGCGCGTCGGCTGTCTCCACGAGAGTCACGCGCACGCCCCGGTGCGCCAACAGCAATGCACTGACCAGGCCACCGACGCCGGCACCCACCACCACCACATGGTGTGCGCGAAGCGTTGCGGGCTCAGCCATAGTGGCGTCCCCGCCACTGGCCGCTCAAGGTCAGTGGTACGAAGCGCACGAACATCGACTCCGAGAAAAACTGGCCCTCATGGGCCGCGCGGATAGCGGCGAGATGTGCACCCGAGCGCGCATAACGATCCATGGCCTGCACACTGCTCCACAGACTGAAGGTGGCTTGCCGAAAAAGTGGTGCCTCACCCACGCCGGTGGCAAGCAGGCAGTCGGCGGCGTTGTTGAGCGATATCTCGCTGGCTGGCTGCATGCGCCAGAACGCCCAGACGCGAGAGGGGCGGATTGAAGCGCGGGTCAGGGTGGCAATCGGCCCGAAGTCAGGCTCGGTGGCCGTGACGTCTATTTGCTGGCCCGACCATGTGCCTTTGCAGGAATAGGCCCGCAACTTGGCAGTACAAAATTCAAGGGAACGACGGGAATAACGTTTGACCATGTCAGATGCCAAAAACCGATCGGCACAAGCCTCGTCCTGGAAAATGCAAAACAGGGCCTGCCGGGAAGCACTAGGTTTCAAGCCGAACCCGCCATCAAAACCACTGCCCATGACCTTGAAGAATACCAAGCCAGGAATATCGCGCATCTGAAAGCGCTGCACCACAAACCGGGCGTAGCCCCACCAGCGAAACCGTGGCGCAATGTCTGCCAAGAGAAACACTGCTACCGCGGCACCTCCCGCAGGTTGAACGAACGGGAGCGAGGGTGTCATGGATCATCAAAAACGTACAGGCCCCTGATTCCCGAAAGAATGCAAGGGCCAGCGAGCAGCTCTGTTAAGGCTTGACCGTCGGATTCCAGATTTTACGGCCCGGGGTATGGGACCTGCTTTGGAATCACCTGTGGCAACAGCGCCGGGTCTATCGGTGCCTGCCACGAGGTGATGTAGGCAGGAACCACGTGGTGCTTGACCGACCAGAGGTACCAGTTGTCGACCACGGGGCCCGTCAACAAAATGCCGATGCCACCCACCAGCGGGCACAGCACGGCGAACCACCAGGCCCAGCGGTGAATCGACTCCATGGTGGCATTGAAGCCCATGGTCCAGCGCCAGAACAGCCCCGCGCGCTCAGAGGCCGTACCGCGGTCGACGATCTGCTCAATCTCGCGTTCGCCACCAAAACGGCTCACGGCCAGAATGGTTGCACCATGCATGGCAAACAACAGCACCGAACCGTACAGAAACACGATCGACAGCGCATGGAAGGGGTTGTAGAAGAGGTTGCCGTGGCGAAGTGACACCGCAGAGACCCAGTCTAGGTGCGGGAAAATGCCAAACGGCACGGCTTCCGACCAACTACCCATCATGATGGGGCGAAAAAATCCGCACACCAGATAGAGCCAGATGGCGGCTGCAAACGCCCAGGCCACATGGGTTCCCAGGCCCAGTTGGCGCGCGCGCCGGTAAATGCGGGTCCACCACAGGATCAGCGAGGTGGTGAGCATAAAGCCAGCCACCAGCCACCAGCCACCCTGGTTGAGCGGGGGAATCTGCAAGCCATAGCTAGGAGCCGGTGGCTCCAGCGCGAGCCAGAACAGCTGTCGGATCAATTGCAGCGGATTCCAGTCGACGGCCGCCAGCATGTTGAAGCCAATAATGTTGAAAGCCAGTGTTCCGCACAGCAACGAGGCGACGCCTAACCATCCAAGGTAAATCGGTCCGATCTGCGCATTGCCCAAACGCCCCAGGATGTGCAGGAAAAAAGGCGTTCCGACCCGCTGAGAGTCGCCCCTGGGCAAGGGAATGCCCATGGAGCCAGGCCCGGTAGGCTGTACGGTGGTGAAAAGATTCTGATATTCCGCCATGGTGTTCTCCTAGACTTGATGGCCCCAGATCGGCATGTTCAGCCACCAGCCCCACCATTCGGGCCATCCGCGTGTCCAGAAAGGACCACTGATAACGATGCAAAGTGCCGAAAACCACACAGCCGCCAGTGCAAGGAACAGACCCAAACGGTGAATACCCAACGTTCCAACGGAGTAGCCGATGACATCACGGAAGAAGGTGTCTTCGTGTTCTGGTGTCTTGACCACTTCGCCCTTTTTTGGGTTGGTGGCTGACAACACCAAACCGCCGTGCATGGAGAGTGCAAGCACCGTAGCAAAGAACAGACTGGCTGCAATCATGTGCGCCGGGTTGTAGTGAAAATGCAGGTATTGGTAGGCCGTGTTGCTGACCCAGTCCAGGTGGCTGTAAATGCCGTAGGGAAACGCATGGCCCCAGCCACCCATCAACACCGGGCGAATGACCTGCAACGTGAAATACGCAAAGATCGCGAATCCGAAAGCCACTGGGACATGGATGCCCATGCCGAGCTTTCGACAGATCTCTACCTGGCGCAGCATCCAGGACACAAAAGACCCCAGGGCACAGACGGTGATGATCTGCCACAACCCTCCCTCCATCATCGGCGCCATGCGTAGTCCGTATGACAGGTCGGGTGGCGCGATGCTGATCTGCCACAAGTTCCATGTGGGGCCGGCCGCCGCGCCCCACAAAATCATGGTGGTGCCGACCAACGCGAAAAACAGGGTCGAGACTCCAAAGAAGCCGACATAGAACGGCCCGACCCAGAAGTCGAACAGGTCACCCCCTATCAGGGTGCCACCGCGTACGCGGTACTTTCTCTCAAAGCTCAGCATTGCCATGGGGGCTCCTCTGACCGGCATGCGCGACCCTGCGCAATCCGGGCTCAGTCAACGATTGTTCTTGAGGGTGCTCGAAGCGGACCGGACAGGCTCCGCTTCTCGCACCGCTACGGCAGCCTACGCAGCCGTTACTTGGCAGGAGGCAGCGCTGCATTTTGTGCAGCTTTTGCGGCCTTAACCGTGTCCGGATGCCACGTGTTGATGTTGTAACGATCACCACTGATCTGAATCAAGTGAATGCTCGTCGAGACGAACGCGATCAACAAGCCAGTGCCAATGATCGCCTTGCGGGGATCAACAATACGCCAATAACGCCACATAATAATTTCCTTTCAGTTAACCGATTAGCGAGACCACGGTGTAAGTTGCAGAACGCACACTTTCAAACACTGACTGGGTACCCTCTGCCCCCGGCAACCATGCACGCCAGTTCACAAAGAACATTTGCCCCACGATTGCCAAAAACAGAAAGACACAGAAAAGCGCGACAAAAATCACCCGGAATCCTTGCATAGGACTTCCGACCGCCATTGGACGCTGTTGAAAATGCAGTTGTGCCATAGTCATCTCCGTGGGAAGTTCGTTAGAACCAGGGACGCCAGATCCATACCAAACTGTGCGCAAAGAACGCGCCCACAGCCCACAACAGGTATCCCTTGATGTAGTAGCCGTGGAATTCTTGGCACTCTTCGTCCGTCAGACCCGACGGATTGGCGGTTTGAGCCATATTTAATACCTCACTTGAAAAGCCTTTCGGCTACACCGTACCTTGCAAGAGTACGGAACGAACTGCCACGGCGCAGTTAACGCCATTGCAGGCTAGGCGTCCGCGGAACGGGCGCTTGCCCCGGTTACCTGCGACAGAAGCGACGCTTTTCATGCGGCGACTCCCGTTTTGGGTAACTTGAACAACTCTGAGAATCGATTTGCCTCCACTTGGGGGCGACCGGTCTCGCGTGCATCGCGCTCGGCGCGGTCACGTATTTGCTTGGCGGCAGAGATCCTCACCAGAACTGGCTCAGCCGCTATCATTTCTTCCAGAAGTGCATGGGCTTGCGGCTCCCAGGGCAAGGGTTTTTCCGAGGCAACGCGGCTGGGCGTGGCGTCGATCTTGTCCAGCTCTGTGCCCAGCGGCAGGATGTGGAACAGCGCGTCAAACAGCGCGTTGCAAAACTCCTGAATGATGTACGTCGCCCCCGCATACCCCATGAACGGCGTACCCGTGTGGCGACGAATAATGGGAAGCGGGAACGACGCCGGGATAAAGGTGGCCTTCATCATCTGGCCACCTCCGCATTCAGCCAAATAGATGCGCTCGTTGTAGCTGCCATACATGACCAGCGGCGTTTTCGAAGCAACCAACCGGCGCACTTCGGCGTTGTCGGTTTTTTCACCTGGACAGCGAGCCACCGCAAAGTTGCAGGGCAGGCCCATTTCATCTTCCAGGAAATGGCGGATACCGCGGGTATAGGTCTCGTTGGCCACTACTGCGAAGCTGGCGGTGCCAAAGAAGTCCTGGGTTACCGAGCGCCACAAATCCCAGATGGGTTTGATGGTCGTGTGCTTTTCGCGCTCGATAAACGGTTCGGGGTCCAGTCCCAGCAACTCGCCCAGTTTGCGCAAAAACTTGGTGGTACTGTGCAGGCCGATGGGCGCCTGCAGGTAAGGACGCTCCAGTGCCTCGCACAGCATGCGCCCGAACTCGCGGTACATGCAGACATTGACATCAGCTTCCACCAGGCGTGACACATCGGCCAGGTGACTGCCCAGCGGAAAAACCATGTTGATTTCGGCGCCGATGCCTTGCACGAGACGGCGAATCTCGGCCAGGTCACTGGGGGAGTTGAACGTGCCGTAACAGGGGCCGATGATGTTGACTCGGGGCTTTTCGCCGACCGGCCGTTCGGCAAACGGTTTGCGAGCCGGCACATGCTTGAGCCCATATTCCGACCACAGCCAGAACATGGCACGGTTGGCGCACTGCCATTGGTCTTCGTCAATCGTTCGGGGCAGGAACCGCATGATGTTGGTGCCCGCCGGTGTCACGCCACCACCAATCATCTCGGCGATCGAACCGGTCACCACCACAGAAGGCAGGTCCGGGTCCAGCGCGGCATGTGCCCGGCGCATGGAGCCTTCAGTACCTTCGCGACCCAACTGCTCCTCGGCCAGACCGGTGACCACAATCGGCAGTTCATGCGGCGGCAAGGCATCCGTGTAATGCAGCACCGAAGTCACTGGCAGATTCTCGCAACCTACAGGCCCATCGATCACCACTTGCAGGCCCTTGATGGCGGTGAATACATACACCGCCCCCCAATAACCTCCAGCGCGATCGTGATCCAGAACCAGCATTTACATCATCTCCTCGGCTTTGCGCTTTTTCGCAAGCTTTACGGCCTGCCGACGCTGCTCGGCCTTGAACTCGGGGCGATCTTTCGGGACCCCGTTGGCAGCCTCCCAGACACCGGACGAATGCCCCTGGCCCACGGAGCCGAAGAACTCTTTCATCTCGTCAAAGCGGTGCTTGTTACCGATCGCATTGTTGATAACGGTAGCCAGTGAACCAGCGCCTCCAGGACCCATCAAGGGGCGGGCAGAAATAAGGTTGGTGAAATAGAGCGATGGAATCGTGAGCTCTTTGGCAGCCTGCACGATGGGCGTGGTGCCAATCGCCAGGTCGGGCTTGAACTCATGCATCGCTGCAAGGTCCTGTTCCAACGAAGCGCGAAACTGGACCATCACGCCCTTGCTTTGCAGCCATTGAACATCGGCCTCGTTCCACGGAGTGCGTGGACAGGCGCTGCCGACATAACGCAGGTCTGCACCGCTTTCAACCAGAAGGCGACCGACCAGCAATTCGGAGCCCTCGTAGCCACTCAGCGTAATGCGGCCCTTGATCGGCATGCGGCCGAGCGCGCCGCGAATGGCCGGCAAAAACTTGTTCTTGGCTGAATCGATCTTGTCTTGTGCCACATTGGTTGCGACCCCAATGGCTTGCAACCAGGCTTCGGTGCCTTCGTAGCCCACGGGCGCCGAGCCGACCATCGTACGGCCCGCGGCCTCGAACTCCCGCACACTGGCGGTATAGAAAGGGTGGATCGCGGCGACCGCCGCGCAGTCCAGCGCAGCATATAGCTCTCGCCATTCCCGGGTCGGAACCACGGGGCCAGCGGCCAGACCCATCGGCTCCAGCATCATGCCGATGATGACGGGATCTGCTGGAAACACTTCGCCCAGAATCGTGATGGTGGGCTTCTCGGATTTGCCGGCGCGAGGGCTTTGAACCGGGCCCGCTTCGGCTTCGCCGCGCGCGTAGCGCAGCATGGCACCCGCCAAGACGTCTTTGGCTTCAGCATGGGTCGGCACACCAAAGCCGGGCACGTCGATACCGATGATGCGAACACCGTTGATCTCTTTGGGGAGAATCTGCAGTGGCACACCACTGGCTGTGGGCACGCACAAGTTGATGATGATGATGGCGTCATACAACGCCGGATCCGCTTGCTGATAAACCGACTCACGGATATCTTCAAACAGTTTGCCGGTCACCAGCGATTCAGAATTGAAAGGCACATACCCCACACTGCGCCGTGCCCCGTAAAAGTGCGACGTGAACGTCAAGCCGTAAACACAGCACGCTGAGCCCGACAAAATCGTTGCGGTGCGGCGCATCCGCAGACCCACGCGCAGGGAGCCAAAGGCTGGGCACATGCTTTGGGGCTGGTCGTGCGGACCGGCCTTGGCATCACGTGGATAGTCCTGCGCATATTGATCCAGAATCTCAGACTTGCCCGCCGACTTGGCGGCCGCCAGCATGGCCTCGCCACCGGAGTGGCAGCCCATGCCATCGCCTTCCAGAGCCGTTTGGATCGGCTTGTCCGGCATGGGAATAATGGGGATGACTTGGCTCATGGGGTGGTGCTCATCAGACTTCGTCGTAAACCACTTCGAGGGTTTCCTTGACCAGCTCTTTTTTGCCACACATGTCGAACTGTGTCGCTGGCTCGAGCACCACATTGCGGCCTACCGCGGAGGCCGAGAACAGGCCCAACAACTCGTCTTGCGACATGGGTTTCGGGCGCATGGGCAACGAGGTGCCGACGTTGGCTGCCAATTCGGCGAACATGGGGCCCCAAACCGAATCGGGCCGGCCGATGATTTCATAGCTGGCGCTCTTGCGGCGGATGTCTTCGTTGGCTGGAATGGTGGACAGCACCGGGATGCCGACATGGGTGGCGAAAGCGGCCGCCTCGCCGGTGCCGTCATCGCGGTTGATCACCATGCCGGCCACGCCGACATTGCCACCGAGTTTGCGGAAATACTCCACCGCAGAGCAGACGTTGTTCGCGACGTACAAAGACTGCAAATCGTTGCTGGCCACCACGATTACCTTCTGGCACATGTCACGCGCAATGGGCAATCCAAAGCCGCCACAAACCACGTCACCCAGAAAGTCGAGCAACACGTAGTCAAAGCCCCAGTCGTGAAACCCGAGTTTCTCCAGTAGTTCGAAGCCGTGGATGATGCCGCGCCCACCGCAACCCCGCCCCACTTCGGGCCCGCCGAGTTCCATGGCGTACACGCCATCGCGCTTGAAGCACACATCGCCAATCGCAACAGCCTCACCGGCGAGTTTTTTCTTGGACGAGGTCTCGATGATGGTGGGGCACGCCCTGCCTCCGAACAGCAGCGAGGTGGTATCGCTCTTGGGGTCGCAGCCGATGAGAAGTACTTTCTTGCCCTGCTGCGCCATCATGTAACTGAGATTGGCCAAGGTAAAACTCTTGCCGATGCCGCCCTTGCCGTAGATGGCGATGATTTGGGTTTCCTTGGTCGGCGCGCCTGTATGCACTGCCGGGGGTTCAACGGCTGCTTCCTGCCGCAGGCGTTCGACAAACTTCACAGGTTGCGAATTTTTTTCAACAGAGGTAGTCATGCGTTTGCGCTCCAATCGAGAATCATCTTCAGGCAGGCAATGTCGCCAAAGGCTGTCTCGTAGGCCTTGGTTGCGCTGGCCGGCGACTCGCAATGGGTGATCAAGCCGTCGAGTGAGAGTCGCCCACTGTTGATCAACTCGGTGACAGCGATCAGGTCCGGTTTCTTCCACTGCGCTGCAACACGGATTTGTGCTTCACGCATGAATGCCGGGGCATACGCAAAGTGCAGGTCCTGTTTGTAGAAACCGGCGAGAACAACCTCTCCACCCGGCGCAATACGCCCAATGAGGGTATCCAGCAATTTGGAGTCGCCACTTACGTCGTATATGGCGTTGTAATCCTTGCGGGGGTCGGCATCGGGGTGAACCACCTGGTAGCCCTGCGCCCCCGCCATTCGCCCGGCTTGTGTTTCCCATACGGTTGGCGCGGGCCCACCGGCTTCCACGGTCATGCGCGCAAGCAGGCGCCCCATGACACCATGACCCACGATCAGATCCGGCGGACGGATGACGGGGCGTGTGCCTCCGCACGCTACGGCGTGGTAGGCCGTAGCCGCCAGCGCTATCAGTACAGCCTGCGCGCCCAAAGACTCATTGACCGCAACAGCACGGTCATGTGGAACGATGAGGTCTGACGCGGACCCTCCGAACAGGCTGCGCACACCCTGCAGGCAGTTTGCGCCGGGCACAAACACGCGCTGACCTATTTGGACCGAGGTGTCGCCGCCAGTTCTGACGACCCGTCCGACCGTTTCATAGCCGGGCACCAATGGGTATCCCATGCCAGGAAACGCCGGCATGCTGCCATCCCAGAGGAGTCGTTCGGTACCGGTGCTGATACCGGTGTACTCCACTTTGACCTGAACTTGGCCATCCGAGAGCTCGGGCAAATTCAGCGCACGAATCGAAAGATGCTGTGGCTGGTCGAAAACGATGGCTTGTGCTTTCATGATTTGATTTTTGATCTGACAGTTCACGATGTCAAGCAATCGTTACAGTATTTGATACGCATTAGGGTAAACACTTATCTTTTCCGCGCAATGAGGATGCGTGTGTGAATGGGCATGGCGTTGGAGAGCAACTTGATCTGGCTAAACCCGGCCTCTGCCAACATGCAGGAGAGTTTTTCCGCGGTACGCAGCTGACCTTCACCCATTGCCATCAGGTAGAAATGAAAATACGCGTCGCTTGCGCCCTGAGCCGGGTCGGTATGCGCCATGGGCTCCGCCAGCAGAAAAGTGCCGCCAATGGGCAGTGCATCAAAGACCTTGCGCAAGATGGTCCGCACGGCCGCATCAGGATGGTCATGCGCCACGCGGATCAATGTGATCAAGTCGGCGCCCGCAGGGAGTACGTCGTCAAAAAAGCTGCCCGGGGCGTACGCAACTCGTTGTCCTATTCCCAGTGCTGCATGGTGTTGCTGCGCAACAGGCAACACCGACGGCAGGTCAAACAGGGAGAAGGTCAAATGGCTTTCCCGCAATGCCAACGCCGCCACAAACTGCCCTTTCCCTCCCCCCACGTCCAGCACACGACGATGGTTCCCGAAGTCGTACGACCGTAGCAACTCCTGCACAACAAAGTTCTGGGAACTCGCCATCAGCTGGGAGTAGCGCTTGGCATGGGTGTCCTGCACAGTGCCATCGTGGGTCGCGTCCGCCTGCGCATAGGGCCAGTACTGCGCCATATGTCCACGCCCGGTGTCGCGCAGAAAATCCACTGGCTCCAGCATGTCCCGGTAAAGCAGGTTGTTGTGCTCCACCATGGCCTGTATGCCGGGGTGCGCCGCAATTGGTGCGCCGAGCGGCCCCAGGGCATACCTTCCTGCGCTGCGTCGTTGCAACAGCTGCAATGCCACCGCAGACTGCACCAACCGCTGCAGTGACGCAGCAGGAATCTGCGTGCGCGCCGCCAGTTCCTCAATGGTTGCGGGCGCCTTTTGAACGATCGTGAAGACATTCAGCTGGACGCAGGCGAGCACGACCTGCGAATGCACGAACCCGGCCATGAGATCAAAAACCTGTTGCGTCCTTCGTCTGACGACCCAGCGGGTCAGTGGGTTTGACAATGCCCAGCTGTAGCCACGGGGCGTCATCATCCAGCGGTTCAGGCGGTCCCGCGATTTCTCCCACCAGCGACCTTCTATCGGGCTTGGCACAGTAGGGTGTGCGACTTCAAGGTCACTCATCCAAGCGCCAGTTTGCATGCCGGCAAAGCAGACGTCACACGGTAGTTGGTCCGCGTTTCGATCGGCACGAGGCGCTCGGCCTCTTGGCGCACCATGTCCTGCATCAAGGCCCTACTGGCGCACTTCGGCACGCTCGACACCGCTTTGTCCATCAGCCCTTCAAAATACCGCACCGCACCTCCCAGCCCCAGCGCACTGGCTGAACTGGGGCGTCCGTTGAGCACATCCTGTCCAGTCGGCTTTCCCAACATTTCCGCCTGCCCCAGAACATCACGGATGTCATCGGCCACCTGATAGGCCTCGCCCAGGTGCGCACCCAGGGCAATCCAGGGCTTGGGGTCCGCATCGCAGGCGAGTGCGCCGGCACACGTGGATGCCACGAACAAGGCGCCTGTTTTCGCACGTTGGTATTGGCCCAGATCGGCAGTAACCTCGCACTCCCATGCCTGGCCGGCAACAATACCGCCGGGCAGGCCAACGCCGGACGTCAAGTTCTGCATCAGTCGCGCCAGCCGCTTGGGCTGCTCCATCCCTGCGTTCAACAGGACCTGGTAAGCCATCACAATCAGCGCGTCGCCAGTCAGCAGCGCAAGGGGTTCTCCAAAGGCCTTGTGCACCGTCGGCTTGCCGCGCCGCGTATCCGCGTTGTCGAAGGCGGGCATATCGTCATGAACCAACGAAGCGCAATGCATCAGCTCAATGGCCACCGCCGCTGCGTTGGTCAACTCCGGGTTTTTGTCGCCACATGCAATCGCCACTGCCATTACCAATTGCGGTCGGATACGGGCACCACCAGAAAAAACGGCATGGCGCATTGCCGCGAGCAGTCTCGGCGGTGAAGTTGGGTCTGCCGCACGATCAAAATGGATATGTAGTGACTTTTCGATGCGCAAAAAAAGGCTCATACAGTGGCTCCTTTCACAGGGTGACAACGAAAAATGACACTTCGTGGTGTCAATATACACAAACACAAAAAAGTGTCAATTCTTTTATACACTTGCCCAGGCGGCTATGGCGCTAAAGGCAATGGGCCTGGGGATTGGGTTTGGAGTCTTTGAACTGGTGTCTGGCATCTGGCATCTGGCATCTGGCATCTGGCATCTGGCATCTGGCATCTGGCATCTTCAGGATCTCAAGCGAGAAAGGCACAAGCGCAAAGAAGAAGCGTTGGCCTCAAAGCCTAGCCACCCACCTTGGATCCGACACCCGAAGACCGGAGTCGTATCGCTACGCGCATGCTGACGCACTACAACAGGAGTGCCTGAGCCGCTTCGAAACTGTCACCGCGCCATTTCGGACGCATCCGGTATTGCAAACGCCCGCTGGCGGCCCATCGCAATGGACGGCGAACCGAAAATGGCGATCTGACAATGGATCCAGACGGATCGAATATCGGCCGACAACCGAAAGGCCAACGTGCCGGTGGCGGCTGTTCATTGCAGCGACGATATGTGGTGCCGCTGCGCCAGTGGTTCTGGAGCCTGATCCCCACTGGCCCGGCGACGTGTCCGGCCGCGTGCAGGATGAAGCCCTGATGGGAAGCGCACAGGGCCTGGGCGCGCGCAGGGTTTCGCGGCATGGCTGCTTGCAAGGTGTCCACCTTCTGGCCTTCGCGCGGGCCAGAACCGATGCGGTCAGCGCAGGCTGCAACCTGTAGCGGCCTGCGCGTGAGCGTCTCGTTCAGGCCGACGTCGCTGTCAGCCAGGTAGGCGTCTCCCAGCTCCTGGATGAACACGCCATGGCGCGGCAGTCAACGCATCGCCTTGCCCGCCATGCGCAGGATATCTCCAGTGCGTTGCCGTCGCCGTTCATGTCCAGCATGGCGACCAGACCGCCAAGGCGACCAGCAACCGGCCCGCCGCCCGCGGGCAGCACCGGCGCCACCCCCCAGCAGGCCACCGAGCATTCCCTCCAAGCCACCCGCACCACTTGCGGAGTCTCGCGCTGAGCGCCGCGAGACCCTGTTTGGCCATGTAGCCCGCCACCAGCATGGCCAGCATCGGCAGCATCTGCTTGAGCATGCCCGCGTCCAGCCCGGTCTGTGCGCAAGCGCTCTGCGCCACCGAGCAGCTGACGTCTTTGGAGCCAAATATCTGCCCCAGCACGTCGTTGCCCAGGCGCACATCGGTGGGCTGGGGTGACAGCACCTGGTAAAGCAGGCCGACCCGCCCAACTGGCCGAGCAGTCCGGCGAGGCCTTGCGGGCCGCCGACGGGCGACGACCGGGCTTGCTTCTTGAAGCCACCCAGGATGGCGGGCAACAAGGCATCGGCGCCGGTGGCCACGTCGCCCTGGCTCACGCCCAGGTCGCGCGCCACGGATTGAATGTCCCCCATCTGGGCCAGGAGGTCGGTCATCTGCATGGGACCATCCGCAATATGTGCTGGCCGCTCAATCCAGCAGTTCCTTGGGTATGTTGCCGCCGTTGGCCGCGATGTGGCCCAGCACGTTGCGGTGCAGCCACATGTTCATCTTCGCCGAATCGCCCATCAGCTCGGTCGGACAAAACAGTTCCTTGGCGAGCGCCTTGCGGGCATCGAGGCTGCTGTCGATGTCCAGCAGCTTGAGCAGATCGACGATCGAGGTGCGCCAGTTCAGCTTCTGCGGATTCGCGGCGGCGCGCGCCTCCAATTGCTTGAGTACATCGACCACGGCGATCGGATTGACCACCTCGGCTGCGGCTGGCGCCAGGGCCACCGACGCCGGGGCCGCCGCCACAGCAGGTGGGGGCGTGGGGGCCAGGGGTGCTGTCTCGCCATCACCAATACCCAACTTGCCCAAGATTTTTGCAAAGAATCCCATGGTGTTTCCTCCTTGAGCGGGCGTGCGCCGCGGCCCCGCCGAATTGCAGGGCCTTGCATCAGTCGACCGCCAAAGCATGGTAACGCGCGATGCAGTCGTCATCGTGACCACAGGGGTACCAGGTGGTGACAGCCCCGGCGCCAACAATGTCGGGCGCATCGATAGCGCCTCAAGCGGTACCGATGCCGAGCAGAACCCGCGCGACGCAGTTTGCTTGGTACACGACAGCAAATGCGCCCGCGCCAAGCCGGTATGCTCGACGACGTACCAAAGGAACCCGCATGACCCAGGACCTGCTCACCGACGTCGAAAACGGTATCGCCACGTTGACGATGAACCGGCCCGCATCGCGCAACGCGATGACGCGCGATATGGTCAACGCGATGCATGCGGCCCTGACCGGCTACGCCACCGACCCGACAATCCGGCTGGTCGTGTTGACCGGTGCCGCAGGTGCGTTCTGTTCCGGTGGCGATGTCAAGGATTTCGCGCTGGCCGCGGTCAGCGGGGTTGCGCCGATGGGCTTCGATCAGCGGGTGAGCGATCTTCGCTTGCGCACGGAAGTGTCCCGATTGCTGCATGAAATACCCAAACCCACGTTGGCGGTGCTGCCGGGTCCGGCGGCTGGCGCCGGCCTTGCGTTGGCGTTGGCCTGCGACCTGCGCCTGGCCTCGGAAGATGCCAAGATGACCACCGCCTTCTCGAAGTTGGGCTTGTCGGGCGATTTCGGCGGCAGTTATTTCATCAGCCATCTGGTGGGTGCGTCCCGGGCCCGCGAGTTGTACTTCACCGGCCGGGTCGTGCTGGCCGACGAGGCCCTGCGCATCGGACTGGTCGATCGGGTCGCCCCGGCTGCGCAACTGACACAGGTTGCGCAGCAATGGACACAGGAACTGGCTGCCTTGCCGACGGTGGCCCTGGGCTACATGAAACGCAATCTGAACCTGGCTCTGCGCGCATCTTTGTCGGACGTGCTCGACGCCGAAGCCGTGCACATGGTTCGCACGTTCGAGACCGCCGATCACAAGGCCGCGGCGGTCGCGTTTGCCGACAGGCGCAAGCCCGACTTCAACGGGCGCTGAGTCACTACGAGCGCGATGGCAGGCCGGGCATCACCGCCCGTGGAATGCCCCGGGCGCGGTGCTCATGTGTTCTGGATATGCGCCTGCAATCCCCTGCGCGGTGACGGCCCGACCGCAGGAGCAAAACCCACCCGCGCCCACATCTGGATGGTCTGCGCTGGCGCTGGCGCAGTGAGCAAGGCCCGGATTTCGGCATATGGCCCCGCCTGCTCCGGGTACTCCTGCAGCGCCTGCTGCAGAGGCTGCATCGCAACACCTTGCGCCGTTGCGGCCAGTTGCACCCGAGCGTAGGCGCGTCCAGCGTTGACCTGGGTAACGCGGTCGTTGCCTTGGGTCACCACCCACAGGAATCCAGGCGTGGATGCAATCTTCTCGTCAAAGTCCTTGATCTGGCTGGTGGTGGCAAAGTCGTCCGGACCAGGCGCCTGGCTGCGGTTGAACAGGCCCAGGCGGTCCATCCAGACCACCATCGGATCCATCAGCGACAGGCCATCCCGGTGCCGGGCCACCTCGGCAGCGCCGACCCGCAACACCTTGAACGACTCCAGTATGGCGCGTGGTGTGCGCAACTCGATGGCAAAGGCCTGCGAGGCGATCGCGCGGAGGCGCTGCAACTGCTCAGGTTGGTCCATACCCACATGGCCAAAGTGCAGCCCATTGGCACCGGCGGCGGCGGTGCGAATAGGATTTTCAAACGCCATCGGACAGCCCAAGAATGGGCCTGAAAAAGC